>JBCCTE010000374.1:0-3984 GCA_039198915.1 Cyanobacteria bacterium P01_D01_bin.73
GGCCTCGCCTTTTCGATCGCCTGGGCAATCACCGCCATGGGCAACCCGGTAATCTTCATATCCATCTGCAGGGCAGTGATACCGTCTTCGGTACCGGCCACCTTAAAGTCCATATCGCCAAGGAAATCTTCCAGACCCTGGATATCCGTCAGGACGCAAATCTTGTCGTCTTCCTTAATCAATCCCATCGCTGCACCGCTAACGGGCTTAGCGATCGGCACACCCGCATCCATCAGGGACAGGGTGGAGCCACAGACGGAGCCCATGGAGGTGGAACCGTCAGACGACAGCACTTCCGAAACGACCCGCAGCACGTAGGGAAACTCTTCAGCAGAAGGCAGCACCGGCAGCAATGCCCGCTCTGCAAGGGCACCGTGACCCACTTCCCGACGACCGGGCGATCGCATGGGACGGGTTTCGCCAACGGAGTAGGGCGGGAAGTTGTAGTGGTGCAGGTAACGCTTGGTGGAATCTGGATGCAGGTCGTCCATTTCCTGGGCATCGCCAGGGGTTCCCAAGGTGGCGATCGATAACACCTGGGTCAGACCACGCTGGAATAGACCGCTGCCATGAATGCGCTTGGGCAGTACGCTAACTCGGCTGGAAATGGAGCGCACTTCGTCCAGCTTGCGACCGTCAACGCGAACGCCATCCTCAACAATTTGGCGACGCATCAACCGCTTAGTGACGCCCTTAAAGACCTTGCCCAATGCCTTGGGGTCAGCGCTAGCAGCGATCGCCAAAGCATCATCTTCCGGCTTTTCAGAAATCTTCGTCGCCAGCGTATCCTTCAATTCATCCAGCGCTTCGTCCCGCTTTTCCTTACCAAGGTCGAACTGGGCCAGAATCTTTTTAATATCCTTTTCAACTTCGCTGACGATAAAGTTCTCCAGGGTCGGATCCACCACTGGCGCTTCGGCAGTCACCAGGTCTAGCCCCAGCTCTGACAATAGTTCTCGCTGAGCTTGAATCAACTCACCCACGGCTTCATAACCGAAGTCGATCGCTTCGATGATGTCCTGTTCCGGCAATTGGTTGGCACCGGCTTCCACCATCACCACGCCGTCGGGGGTACCAGCAACCACCAAATCCAAATCGCCGCGAGCAATTTCGCTGTAGGTGGGATTCAAGATAAAGTCGTCGCCAACTAGGCCAACCCGCACCGCCGCCATTGGACCTTGGAACGGAATTTGCGCCAGTAAGGTGGCGATCGAAGCTCCAGTTACCGCCAAAATATCTGGCGGCACCTGGGGATCCATCGAAATCGTCGTCGCCACAATCTGAATATCATCCCGCAGCCACTGGGGGAAAAGGGGACGCATGGGGCGGTCAATCAAGCGGCAGGTCAAAACAGCCCGCTCGGGGGGACGACCTTCACGACGCATAAAACTTCCAGGGATGCGCCCGGCTGCGTAAAGGCGCTCTTCGTAATCCACCAGCAAGGGCAGGAAATCTATTCCTTCGCGTCCCCCGGATCGGGTAGCGGTCACTAGAACCGATGTGTTGCCAGACTCTACAAGAACCGAACCGCCTGCCTGGGGCGCGAACAACCCAATCTTTAGTCGAATATCTCTACCATCAAACGATATTGACTTATCTATTTCTTGCATCAACTGTATATTTCCCATCTTCTTTACCTCTGGCAATCCTAACATCGTTGATAGGAGCAGTCCCAGTTTGTTGCCCTTGGCTAGGGACGGGACGTTGATGCCATTGGGAGATGTTCTGGTGATGGGGATCAGGTAACTCGAGATGTTTTGTTAATTTCGATGTTGATTTACTTCCAGGTTGTTATCCAATCAAACGTTGCGCTAAACATTAGAACCAGAAAATTGTTTCAGTGGTTACATTGTTGATGATTCCTATCAGCTTTCTTGAGAAAAACCTTACTTGGAAATTGGATAGAAACTGGTCCAGAATGATGTCTAAAAAAATGCTTAAAAAGCATCTTTTCCCGTCAGCTTTTCACTGAAGCGATTTGGGTTGATAAAAAATCAGACGGTTGTTGGCTGGATCGCTGGCATAGATTTCCCGACCGTGGCTGGCTTTAACGATCGCCGTCGACGGGGGATGACCTAGGGCGGTGAGGGTGGCGATCGCCGCCTCCAAATCTTCAACAACCCAGCACAAACTAAGGGCGCCGGAGCTGGAACATTGGAATTGTTCAATCTGACTAGGCTGGGGCTGAAAAATCACCAGCTTGGGACCGATAGCCGGATGAAATTCTGCGTAGCGACCGGGTTGATAGGGATCTGGGGCGCAGCCGAGAAGTTTGCGATAAAACGGAACTAGGTCACCGTTGGGCGTATCCGCCAGGGTGATGAAGGCGTCGCGATAGGAAAAAGCGGCAGACATCGGCAGATTCAGGTTTGGTGGAGAGGGTACAAGGACATGGCAGGCGCGGTATCTTTTGCAGTACTCACGAAGGGACTGACGATTTTCTGTATGTTTGTGATCGCCATTGCACCGGCGATCGCGGCGTTGTTATCCCTTAGACAAATTCAAGCCCAGCGGATGGCGGCGATCGCCAACACTCGACTGGCGCGGCGGCTGGCTCGACGGTTAGTGGCGGCGTCGATGGTGAATTCAGTAGCCGGGGGGCGATCGCCAGTTCCCGACGACCCGGAAGCGATTTACATCCCTGATTTTGGCTTTGTCATCGGCGACATTAGCTGCCAGTTTAATGGGCGATCGCCCTATCTCCGCTGCGCCGTCAACCCCGACGGTCCCTGTGCCAACTGTCGCTCCTACCAAGAGCTCGCTAGCAATCCCTAATCAGCAATACATAGCGTTAACTTTCGGTACAGCGTAACTTTAGACCTAGCATTCAGTAAGCCGTATTATTCTCTAGTGCACTGAACTCTGTGCATAAAGTTCAGTGCATAGAGGTTTTACCGCCGGTTGCTTCTGCTGCCAATTGCTCCTGCGACTGACTAACGATGCGCTCTAGAAACTGTGGATTGAAGCGACGGCTATGACGAATTTGTGTCTAAATTTGGGCTGCGGCTCCCGATTTATGGAGGGCTACATCAACGTCGATAAATTTGGCAGCCCAGACGTTCGGCTAGATCTGGAGACGTTTCCCTGGCCGTGGAAGGACAGCAGCGTTGCCAGAATTGAGTTGCGCCACGTCCTTGAGCATCTGGGACAACAGGTTGATATTTACCGTCAGATTATTCAAGAAATTTATCGAATCAGCCAGCCTGGGGCGATCGTGCAAGTCACCGTCCCCCACCATCGCCACGACGATATGCTCCACGATCCCACCCACGTGCGTCCCATTACGCCCTTTGGATTGAGCATGTTTTCCCAGAAGCTCAACCGACAGTGGCAGGCTGATGGCAATGCGGCGACGCCCCTGGGAATTTACTGGGAGGTGGATTTTGATCTGGTGCAAACGAACTACGTCCCCAGCGAGATGTGGCACCAGTGGAAGCGCGATCGCCCCGGCGACGATATGGATTTACTGCAACAAAGCGCTCTCTACAACAACCTAATCCGCGAAGTTCATATGACCTTGATGGTCGTTAAGTAGCCTGCAGCAGCGTTTGCATTGGGGGGAAAATCAACGCAGCAAGGCGGATATGCCTGGTGTTTCCTCGGTACGGAGTCCGTAACATGGGCGGGCAAGGGGCCGAGGAAACCGGGAAAGCTGCCTTAACAGGTTGGAAGAGTGTGGCAAAATGATTGGGATTTTTAGGGTGGTTTTGCTCAATCCCTCTCCCCAAGCTGCCCCTCGCCAGGCAATTTGAGATGTTTGCGACGGGAATAGAGCGATCGCCGCCACCTTGCCCTAAGAAATCGCTCGCGTTTGCCGAATACCTTTCCTGAACCCCAGCTTTTGGGTCTGCCAAATCTATGCCCCGCCGTAACGATATCCAAAAGATTCTCCTGCTTGGCTCCGGTCCCATCATCATCGGACAAGCTTGTGAGTTTGATTATTCCGGTACCCAGGCGTGTAAGGCGTTGCGGGCTGAAGGGTAC
>JBCCTE010000375.1:0-3983 GCA_039198915.1 Cyanobacteria bacterium P01_D01_bin.73
ACCCTAGCCTGCCCCATCGTTATGTCCACCGCTGCTCCCGTCTTCACCGCCGTCTCCACCCCCACCAAAGCCCCCGCCGCCGCGCCTGCCCGCACACGCCAAACGGTGCGCAAAACCTACCCCGACTACAAGGTCATCGTCCTCAACGACGATTTCAATACCTTCCAGCATGTCTCCCAGTGCTTGGTGAAGTACATTCCCCACATGAGCGCTGACCAGGCATGGGATCTGACGCTACAAATTCACCACGATGGGCAGGCGATCGTCTGGGTCGGTCCCCAGGAGCAGGCAGAGCTATATCACCAACAACTGCGTCGAGAAGGGCTGACCATGGCTCCCCTGGAAGCTGCTTGATCCCCTAGAGCTAGGCGATCGCCCCCCCACCTGTTAAGGCTGCCCGTCTCAATTCGATGCTGTCCACGACGCGACGCGTAGAAAATGCTCAAAATGTGCAGAAAACCGACCCTTTGACCGGTCATAAATGGCCCCCACAATCGCCCTGGGCACGGTAAAGTATAGGGTGCTTATGCCCAGTGACCCCGGAGCGATTTCAACGCTAAGGTTCAAGTCTCAGGGACAGCCTCGCGCATGTTCTGCGCCGCAGCATTGTTGTTGATGTCCTTGATAGTTCAACTCGATGCTCTGGTGCTTTAAGCAACGGACAACCCTGATAATCCTCGTCGATTTTCCTGGTTACCCCTTGCCTTGCAGCATTCGCTCTACGGCAAGCACTTACATTGCAAACCCATATAGCAGGACTAGGTTGACCTAAACAGGCATGGACTTCGGAATTGGCTTTTTGTCGAACAAAATCATGCTGCCGATCCTGGATTTTTTCTACGGGATTGTGCCGAGCTATGGTGTCGCCATCATTGCGCTGACGTTAGTGATTCGCTTTGCGCTATATCCCCTTAGCGCTGGATCGCTGCGAAATATGCGTCGGATGAAGATTACGCAGCCTCTGATGCAGAAGCAGATGAAGGAATTGCAGGAGCGTTATAAGGACGATCCGGCAAAGCTTCAGGAGGAGATGAGCGGCTTATACAAGGAATTTGGGAATCCCCTAGCTGGATGTTTCCCCGTCGTTCTTCAGATGCCGATTCTGTTCGCCCTGTTCGCGACCCTGCGGGGATCGCCGTTTGCTAACGTTCCCTACACCGTCAATCTTCAGGTTCTTCCCCAGGATCAAATTGAGCGGGTTGTTCCTGAGGCGTTTTCGACCTCACCCAAAAATATCTACGTGGATGATGGTATCCATTACAAGGTTTCTGCCATTTTGCCCGGCGGCAACAAGCTGGGCGTTGGCGATACCAGCACCGTTGAATTCCAGACCACCGACGGTAAGCCCTTTGGCACTTTGGCAGCGGAATACGATCCCAGCCGGTTGAATATTCACTGGGAGGCGACGAAGGGGGGCGATCGCATCGAGATCACCGATGATGGTCGCATCAAAGCCCTTCAGCCCGGCGACGTAACCCTACAAGGAACCATCCCTGGGCTAGCCGCAAACACCGGATTCCTATTCATTGACGCTCTTGGTCACGTGGGTGCCTTTGACGACGACGGTACTTTGCACTGGGACATCATCGGCATGGTGCTGTTTTTCGGCATCAGCCTGTATGTGAGCCAGTTGATTTCCGGCCAGGGCAGCAGCGGCAATCCCCAGCAGGCCATGATCAGCAAAATTACGCCGGTGTTGTTCTCGGGGATGTTCCTGTTCTTCCCCTTGCCCGCCGGGGTGCTGATGTATATGGTGACGGCGAACATTTTCCAGACCCTCCAGGCCTTTATCCTTTCCAAGGAGCCCCTGCCGGAAAATATCCAGAAGCTGGCCGATGCCCAAGCCCTGGAGGTCAGTGCGACGACCGTTGGTGGTGGCGCAGTGGCGGCTGGGCGCGATACGTTGCCCTTTGAGCCCACGGCGAAGAAAAGCAAGAAGAAGAAGCGGAAGAAGTCTGACGGTTAGCGCTGGACGGTTAATGCTGGACGGTCAATTCTGGCGGTTAATTCCGACCCTTACATCTAGGATTTAGATCTAGGGCATAGAATGGGGCTGGATTGTTGGTGAGCTTACCTAGCTTGCTGATGATTCAGCCTTGTTGTTGGGGTGAATTCGGTGAGGAGTAACGATGGGAGGGAGTAACGATGGGAGACAGTGCTGCTGTGGATAATTCTTCTCTCGGTCCGTTGGCCCGTGGCCCCCAGTGGTTGGAGGCGGCGTTGGCGCTGATGCAGATGCCGGCAACGGTGACGGCGGAACATGATGCGATCGCCGGGGCAGATAGTTATTGGTTGACCATCGACCATACCCAATTGTCACCGGAACAAATTGAAGGACTGGTGGGGAACGGCGGCGTTGGCTTGGATGCGCTGCAACATCTGGCGAATACTGGATTAAATGCCCATCTGGCAAAGGACGAGCAGCATGGATATGTGATCGAGCTGGACGGACATCGGGCGCGACAGCGGGAAACCTTGGGGGCGATCGCCCAGGAAGCCCTAGACCAGGTCCGATCCACAGGGGAAGCTTACAAAGCCAGCAGCGGATTGAGTGCGGCGGAACGTAAGCATCTCCACTCGCTCCTAGAACCCCATGCAGACGTGACGACCCACAGCGAAGGAGTGGGGGCGGATCGTCATCTGGTGGTGAGTCCCGTTGTTGCCAGTCCCGATCCCGGGGAGTAGACCGGAATAGACCTATGAATTCGATTTATATTCCCCACATCCTCAAGGCCCCCAAGAAGACCCTGTATTGGCACTTCAAACAGTTTTTTCGGGAGCTGGATACCTTAACCCCCGTGCGGGGAGAGCTATGGGTCACCCATCGCGGTAATTTTCTGGAAGTACGGGTGAAGGCGGAAACGATTGTGACCTTGACCTGCGATCGCTGCCTCAAACAGTACAACCATCGCCTGTCCCTGGAGGAGGAAGAAATTATCCTGCTGGACCTGAAGGCCAATCTGCCCGGAATACCGGGGGAAGAAAAGGAAATTGACCTGGAGGATATGGAAGAAGCCCTCTCCCCCCAGGGACACTTTGAACCAGAGCAGTGGATTTACGAGCAGCTTTGTTTGGGACTCCCAATCCAAAAAAACTGTGGTGAGGGCTGCACTGGGACAAAACTCCTGGAAACGAGCGCAGCGCTAAATCCGCCGGAGGTGAGTGAGCCGAAGGGGGATGCTCGCTGGTCTGCCCTGGCGGCGCTGAAACAACAGCTACAGGGTGATGACGCCTAAGGGCATCAAGGGCATCAAGGGGCCCCCGATTGCCGCTTAGGTAAATCAAGAGTCATTGACCCACAGGATTTTTTGGGGATCAACAGGATTAATCCTGGATTTTTCACCACTGCCTCAGAAGTCCCCGCTTACGCTTTATCTCCAATTGTTTCCTTGATCCCGTTGATCCCAAAATCCCCTTAAAGATTTTGGGGTGAGAGGGGGAAATTGAAGTTAGGAAAGCAATTTAGAGCCGGGGGCCAAAAGTGGGGAACTTAAGCTGAGAATGGAGCAAAGCTATCCTGATTCCGCAAATTGTCTGGGGAATCTTAGGTATGACCCCTGTCTACAGGTCCGTCCAGTGCGTCCACTTCATGTGATAGGGCTCCCGGTGATCAGTTGTATTCCGGTGTATTCCGGTCGGTCAACGTTGAGACGACCGATGCCCTGCTGATCGTATTGCTTGATCGTCCCTGCTATCCCTTGGAGACTCTGCCGTGTTCTTTAAACGCCGAGCCCCGGTTGACGCGGATATTGATATGACTGATATCGATGTGGATATTGATCTCAATGCGGATATTAGTGCGGATATTAATGCGGATATTGACACGGGCAAAGGCGTAAATCCTGAGCACGGTGCATTGGTCCGAAGAAAATCTGCTGCGCTTTCGGAAAGCACGTTTCGGGCTGCGATGAGGCGGAATAGCTGGCTTTTGGCGTTGGGGTTGGCGAGTGTGTTGGTGACAGCGGTACGGCTGTGGGTGGCGG
>JBCCTE010000376.1:0-3957 GCA_039198915.1 Cyanobacteria bacterium P01_D01_bin.73
CCAATGCTCTGGGGCTGGGGCAAATGCTCCAGCATCCGTGGGTTATTTGCCAACTGAATGGAGTCGTATTCTGGGCACAATCATCCCGACGCTATGGCGTTAGCTGCTACGGTGGTCTCCCCACTTTTTAGGGGGAGGACAAAGCTTATGCCCCCTGAACCTTGACTTTCTGAGAAAGGGTTTAAAATGATTTGACTCGGTACGAATTCTAGGATTTGTCAACGCAAGCCGTGGCGTATCCTTTCGCAATCTTATTAGTACCGTCGATTTATTGTGACCCCCCTGCGGAGCATCATGGTACTGGCGCATCAAGGCATTACGAATACCCATATTGAGAACTGCACGGTTCTTCCGACGCCCAGCGAAATTAAGGCGTTTCTTCCCCTCAGCGATCGCGCCGAAAAAACTGTTCTAAAGTTTCGCAGCCAGCTTGAAAATATCCTCGATGGTAAGGACTCCCGACATTTTGTAGTGGTTGGCCCCTGCTCGATTCATGATGTGGATTCGGCGATCGACTACGCCCGGCGATTAAAAGTATTGGCGGATAAGGTCAGCGATAAGCTGGTGCTAGTGATGCGGGTGTACTTCGAGAAACCGCGCACCACCGTGGGCTGGAAGGGGTTGATTAACGATCCCGATATGGATGACTCTTTCCACGTCGAGAAGGGATTGAAGCTGGCGCGACGGCTGCTGGTTGAAATTGCAGAAATGGACCTGCCCGCTGCAACGGAAGCGCTGGATCCCATCGTTCCCCAGTACATCAGCGATTTGATTACCTGGTCGGCGATCGGGGCACGCACCATTGAATCCCAGACCCATCGGGAGATGGCAAGCGGCCTATCCATGCCCGTCGGCTTAAAAAATGGCACCAATGGCAACATCGGTGTAGCTCTCAACGCCCTGAGGGCAGCACGGGGATCCCATAGTTTTCTGGGCATCAACGCCGCAGGTCAGGTCAGCGTATTCCGAACCAGCGGCAATCCCTACGGGCACATCATCCTGCGAGGCGGTGGCGGCGAAACCAACTACGAGCCGGAAAAAATCCAGACCGTTGAAGAACAAATTACGGCAGCGGGATTAACACCTCGACTCGTTATTGATTGCAGCCACGGCAATTCCAACAAAGACCACACCCGCCAAGGTGGTGTCTTCCAAGAGATTATTGAGCAGGTCCGAATAGGCAACAAGTCCATCGTGGGAACCATGCTGGAGTCCCACCTCAACCCAGGTAATCAGCCGATCTCCCCTGACCTCTGCGATTTGGAATACGGGGTGTCCATCACCGACAAGTGCATGGGTTGGGATGAGACGGAAGCGCTACTGATGGATGCCTATCATCGTCTGTAAGTAACGCGTCAAGTATCTGAGATAAGCCCTCTCGAAAACACTGGCATTACCTTGAGTGCCATATCCAATCAAAGCCATACTCAACCAAGACCATGAACAAGAAACTGATTTGGTACATCAAAGCCCAGGCGGGTGTCTTGCTGTTCCCCTTCGGTCTGTGTTTGTTCGGTCAGGCAGTGCAAAACCGCATCGCTGGCGACCCTTGGTTCTGGTGGGGAACCGTTAGCCTGGCGGTGATAAATGCTGGCATTGGCTTGATGATTGAGAGTGGCTTGATTGGGGGGTATCCTCGCGATCAAAAAACTGAAGCGCCAGAACCCGAAGAATCCTAGGCTGTGCTTGTCCGAACAGCGCCGAATTTCTCGCGCGCCAATGGTCAGGGTTGGGGCGGCTGCTTTGCTGCGGATTGCGATCGCTCGTTATCACTTGGTTAAGCGCTTTTGCCGTTTGTCTCGCTTGATGGAAGCAACGGCTAAGATTAAGGGCAGGAACTGTATAGGTAATTACCGTTTCAGCGTTCTGTTTTCGTGTCTACAGCTTTAAGCCCCTAACCTGCCGCCGCGATGGCACTTTCACCAGACGCAAGCTTGACTGGCGGCTAACGCAATATGTCAGCATCCTCTGTGAACGTTGACCGTAAGCGTTTCACACAATTGCCAGTTCAAATGGTTTAATCAAAGGTGCCATTAGCTGGCCTTATCTCCCACCCAACCGCCAAAGAAATCGCCCAGACGCACCATGTTAAAGGGATCCGTTCTGCAACAACTTGTTGACCGTTGCCAACAGGGTTCTAGCCCGACCCCATTCAATTATGGTGTGTACTACAAAAACACGCTGGTATCTCTGTGTCACGCCCTTGAGGACAGCATTTTGTCCAACGGCTGCTCGCCCATCGTAATGACGGCGTTTCAGCGAGGAAAATGGTATTTGCAAGAGGCCGAACGCTACGCCAGTATTGCCGACGAGGCTCGCCACATTATGATTTTGGCGGCTCCCGATGCTGGGTTTGCTGACCACCCTACCGGCAAGCGCCCCAACGTCTCGCTGGTGTCCATCACGCCAGGGGATCCCGTTGCCCAGGAGTGGCATTTGGTTATCCTGTCGCCCACCTACACGGCGATGGTGATGTGTCAGGAGCTGACGGACGAGGATTATGGGCCGGGGGGAGTGCCAGAGGTTGATATTGAGCGCAAGTTCTATGGCTTTTGGACCTTTGAGCCGGACCTGGTGCTGCAAACTGTTGGGCTGATGCTGGATGCGTGCGATCGCTATGATTCCGGGCTGCGCGAGCAGTTGCAATCGCAAGTGGACGAAATTGCGGCGGATCTGGCGGCACGAGATACGACGGAGCAGCTCGGGAATACGGTCGACCGTGTGGTGACTTATCTGAAGGAAAGTCGCGCAATTTTGCCGGGCACCGACCTAAAGTTTGCGGCGGAGACTGCCCTAGATCGAAATTTGGCGTCTAACGAATTCCAAGCTTTTTTGCGGATGGCTCAGGCGATCGACCTGAGTGATGCGGCGAATCCCATGGCAGGATCGGAAGTGGCGGCGCTGTGTGAGGCGATCGCCCAGCTCTTGGATCTACCGGCATGGCAGGTCAAGCGACTGCGCTTGGCTGCGCTGCTTCACCGCATTGACTATTTACCGGGCACCGGCAATACCCTGGCGAACGAAACTGATGAGGACAGTGACTCGCTTGGTCCCAGCTGTCCGTTGCGATCAGGCGCCCAAGCTCTGCGAACTATGCCGAAGCTACGGGCGATCGCGCAGATTGTAAATCACCGCACCGAGCGTTGGGATGGCGAAGGAATGCCCGGACAGCTAGCGGCAGACGCTATTCCGTTAGAGTCGAGGATTATTGGACTGCTGGCAGAGTTTCAGCACCATGCTGCCAGTAGCGGGTTAGACCACAATGAGGCGATCGCCTCTGCCCTTGCCCATTGTCAGGATGGCAGTGGCACCCTATGGGATCCAAAGCTTGTGGAAACCTTAGGCATTCTGACAATGGGTCTACAGCAGGGACTTGATTTACCCAGCAGCCCCGTTAAGGTCAGCGCTGGTCTTTGGACCCTAGATGAAGCACCATCAGCTGCAACGGCCGCTTCCCAAAGCAGCATGGCTGGCGTTTAAACCGCTCTTGCCCTGCCAGAGGAAATCTACGGGCGATCGCTTCTGATTGCCACTGGAAACAGTTATGTAGTAACGGATACCGTCACCTGTCTAAAGCAAAGACCAGGAGCCGTCAGTCTTATGGTGCAAACTTTCATGGGCTGATGAATGGTCAGGACGATGGATTGACGTCGAAAGCGAATGCATTTCAGCAAAATCCTTTTTTGCTTTGAGTATTGTCAGAGTTTGACAATACTCTATTTTTACGGACAAATCTCACTTTTTGTCTGACTGGACATCATGGCGATCATAGTCAGGGAGTAATGCTGGGAATATGCTGGTAACTTAGATGACAAGCGACATCCTTGCCCATCTCCCTGTTGTTTTATCTTGGCCCCAATCCGCCTTACCTATAGATCAAAGCCCAGGATTCAAGGGCAATACAGGATTGATCAAGGGAAATTTATAATTCACTGAAACGAGCGAAAAACGCAACAG
>JBCCTE010000377.1:0-3956 GCA_039198915.1 Cyanobacteria bacterium P01_D01_bin.73
GCAGTTTGGGGAGTGTCGATTGGGGGGGATCGGTCAGGCGCTGGCGCAGGAAATTGGTGAGAAAACTGGGGCAGAAGCGCGAGTTACGGTGCTGGGGCATGTGCAGCGAGGGGGAATTCCGTCGCCGTTGGATCGGGTGCTGGCGTCTGCGTTTGGCGTCGCGGCGGTGGATTTGGTGGCGGAATTCCCCCTCGCTGCACATGCCCCAGCACCGTAACTCGCGCTTCTGCCCCAGTTTTCTCACCAATTTCCTGCGCCAGCGCCTGACCGATCCCCCCCAATCGACACTCCCCAAACTGCTCACTCTTGGTCACCGTTTCGCCGCCCGCATCACACACCGCCTCCGAAACGATCGCCACGGTAAAAGTATGACCCCGCGCCTGCCGTGCCTTAACCGCGCGGCACACCTGATCAATGTGATAGGGAATTTCGGGGATCAAAATAATATGCGCCCCGCCCGCGATCCCCGCGTTCAAGGCAATATGCCCCGCATCGCGACCCATCACTTCCAGAATCATCACTCGACTATGGCTCGCCGCCGTAAAGTGCAGCCGGTCCAACGCCTCCGTCGCAATATTGACCGCCGTATCAAAACCAATCGATCGCTCCGTCACCGCCACATCGTTATCGATGGTCTTGGGAATCCCCACAAAATTCATCTTCCCTTCCATTGCCAGCCGATTCAAAATCGCCAAGCTACCATCGCCACCAATACCAATCAACGCATCAAGATTCAGCAGGTTATAGCCCTCCGCAATCTCCGCCGAGCGATCGCTAACACTGCCATCGGGCATAGGAAATTTAAACGGATTCCCTCGATTGGTCGTCCCTAAAAACGTTCCGCCTTTAATCAGAACATCCTCAACGATTTTGGAATTCAGATACATATAGTCAACCGGGCGTTCCATTAGCCCCTGAGTTGCCCGCCGAATACCAATAACTTCCCAACCAAAACCTTTAGTTGCATGCAGAACAACGGACCGAATTGCAGCATTTAATCCAGCACAATCGCCGCCACTGGTCAAAATGCCAATACGCTTAATACCCATTTATGATGTCTTCTTCAATTATTTTCTAGGATTATCTTTTCGCGATTAATTGAGTTGTGATGCGGTTATTAATTGCTGCAACGAGGCTAGCGGATCCCATTGGAATTTAGTTGGATCTATGACTTTGATATCGAAGCTTTTAATTTGGCGATCGCCGAGTTTATCAAGAGCAAAAAACAGAGTCATTTCGAAACAGCATTCAATAACCGATTAACTGATAATCAACGCTACGTCTCTGAAGAGAGTAAGTTGTAGCCCTTCCCTGATTAACCTATGAGGCAAATAGCCCTTTCAGAGAGGAAACTTCGGGGTATTCCCCGACGGTTGCGATCGCTGCGAAGATGGTCCGAAAGTTTTGAAGGTCGGTTTCCTTATGATCCGCCTCCATCGCAAAGGTATTGGAATATCAAAATTCCTGTGCATATCCACTTGGTGGAAGGTCGCTACTCAACCAGGGACACTCGACGCCAATGTGCCCAGCAAATGATTGATGCTTGCGCCCGGATTAAACAGGCGAAACCACCCCAAAGCAAAACGAGAGTCACTTGCTTGATAGCTGTGCCGGATATGTTTACAAGCGAGATATGTCTTTATTCCGATGAAGATTATTTCCAATCTTTCCTAAGAGAAGGAGAGGGAAAATATGGGAAAGATGAAAGAATTTCGGACCAATCTTTATCTCAAGAATGGGGATTGACAATGCCAACAGACTTCCACGAGATAGGCATGTCAACGTATTGCCCCAGTGGCTATTTCAAGCACAGAACCTGGGGCTATACCCGTGAACGCTGGTATTTTGGCGAGGTCGATTAAATAGGAAGAGCAACTGTGCCGCTCGCTTAATCTTCCTCAAGCGGCATCCGTGAACTTTGGTCGGGAGAGGCGGAGTTTAACGGGCCAACGCCGTAGCGATCGCTCTGACTAACCCGCCAATAGGCAAGGGGGAAACTGGCAAAAAATAGTAGGCAGCATCCCACACTGATTAGTACGTACCGTTGCATCTGTTGACGCTGCGCAACCCGTGAGGCACCCACCAGCTTCTTCGCTTCACTGACTTTAACTGAGGGCTTTTCTAAAACTTGAATCTTCGGTCTTTCAACGGTTTGAGTCATGATTAAGTCTCGCCTATTCCGCAGATTTTTACTGCAATAAATTCAAATTAAATAAGACTGGAAACAATCTTTGAGCGCGTCAATTGCCCATTAACGGCATGTAAGGAAATAGCGGATGCCAGCTCATTACCGTTGCCGCAGTGATAAAGGTGAATAGGCAGAAAAAGATAACTTTGAATGGAACATTGCGATTTTTCCATAGCAAACTCAGCCCTATCCAAGTTGCGATCCAAGCTAGTAGCATGACCGTTTCCTTACCGGAATAGCTGCCAATTTGTCCTTGAATTGGGTCGTCGTTATAGGTGCCGGGAATCCAGCTTCCTAGCTTCCAAATAATTTGGTCCCATCTTTCAAAAATATTGCAGAAGTGCTGGTTAATCATCAGAGCCAAACAGCTAAAGGATGCACTTACCAAGGCGGCAGCGGCAGGACCAGAACTATTGGGTGGATTGGCGGAACCGTTTGCTAAGCCCTTGGGAAATTGCTTCAGCCCATTCCAAGCTCTGACGTAAATGGGTAGGTTATCTCGCTTTGTCGTTTGCATTGCTAGCTCCGTGGGGCGATCGCCGTTCAAAAACCAAGTTTTAAAATCAAGTTTCAGAAATTAAATCTGGACAGCCAAACCTACAGGGAATGGATTCGGGAAACGTTCAGTCCGCTGATAAAACCACCCATTGCAAAGAACATCATTGCCATTAATGCTAGGGAGGTTCCGGCGAGAATTGCGCGGTTTTCCTTGTCCAAAATGCGATCGCCATAGCGCCACAGAATCCAAGTACAGGCGACGCCCAACGGCAGCGTAAAGAGCGTCGTGAACTCGTGGTAGGTCATAAAGAGGTAGTGAACTAGAGGCGTGTTCTCAAGCAACCAGGCTTTTGCTCCGTTTTCGGGGGCTTGATAGCGCATATAGACCCAGTTTCCGGTGGCGATCGCCAGGAACGACAGCACCGTCGACCAGAAGGACAGGGTGCGAATCTGGGGGAGATATTTTTTGGCGCCGCGCAGAAGCGGGAACGCCATGTGTCCGGCGTAGGCGACGACGATTGTTGATAGCAGGGAGGCGGTGCCGTGGAATATGCCCATATTGCGCTGCCAGGGGCTGGGGCTTAGCAGGCTCGCCAGCGGCAAGAGCAAAAATAAGCCCGCCGACAAAATACTCAAGCCATAGATGCAAGTGGTTGCGATATCTGTGGATCGCGGCATCGACAACTTACCCTCTTCCAAAGGCTGTTGCATTTGTAACGTTCTCCTCAACAGTTCACGGGTTGCCTGGCAAAGAGCCGTAGTTCATTCGCCAGCTCATCAACTTGACTCCAACCAAAAATGTAAAGATTTTCCATTGCGTGACAGAAATCACTGCGCAGTTTGGATAATCTTCAATTTTTAAGTCGGAACGGAAAACAATATAACCGCAAAACCGGCAAAGAAATGTTGCAGAAAGGAGAAAAAATGAGCGTTGTCTCCTTTGGTGTTGCTAATAAATTGCGCTTTTTACTGGACTATCTATGGGAGGAGCGATCGCCCAACAAGGCTGTAAATTAACTGTCAGAGAGGGTTTGACTGTGGTGAGGCGTTCGACAAAAAGTCCAGGACTATCGCCGTCGCTGCCCGCTATTGCAAAAGACTTTCAGGGGAATTTCAGGGAATTCCAATCTTAAAGCCGAAGATTGATAGGGAATGCATATCTTTTTTGTCACATATGCGACTAGATTTTCCTGCTGGGTTGAAGGCTTCAAATGGTGTTTGGGGAGGCGATCGCCAGTCAAGTCTCAAACTCCATAGCTCAAAAAATTAC
>JBCCTE010000378.1:0-3944 GCA_039198915.1 Cyanobacteria bacterium P01_D01_bin.73
CGGAAACTTGAGGAACCGCCGTTGTTACCCTTACAAAGCTGCCTTCTCGTAGCGTTAGATCGCCAAATTGGTCAACGTTGTCATAGTTCAACTGCAAATTCGAATCCAGCCCGACGGTGCCGCTGGTGACGGCTCCGGCTTGAAAATCTCCCGAGGGCGCGGCGATCGCCACCCCGGCAAAATCCAGCGATCGCCCCAGCAGTCCCAGCGTTTGCCCCGGTGCCAGGGTTAATCCCGGCGTATCCGTCCGCCCCCGCCCAACGCCGGTAATATCCCCCGACCCTGCGCCTAATTGAAGCCCGAGCGGTACCGTCGACGTCAGTAGAGGAGTCGAATTCCCATTCACGCCCGTCCTAAATTCAGCGCCATCGGCAAACACCATCGACTCTGCCGTGGAGGCAATAAACGATCCCCCAAGCTGAAGCTGGGCGTTGGGACCAAAGCTAATGCCGTTGGGATTAATCAGAAACAGCGCCGCACCGCCGCTACTCGCCAGCGTGCCATCGATAAATGAGCCGTCGCCCCCGGTCACCCGCGCAATAATTCGTGCAATATCGCCGCTGGGAACGAAGCGCACAGTTTGGTCCGTGGGAACCGAAAAGCGCTCAAAGCTGTGAAATAAATTTTGCCCCGTCGCCGTGCCGCCGCCGATTTGCATCAGGGCGTTACCCCCCTGCATTTCCGTGGACACCGTGGAAGGGTTGGGCAGGGTTCCGTCGGGAATGACCGGCGCTTCCGTTGGGGGGAGTTGGGCGATCGCCTCAAACTCTAAAACTCCCGGAACTAAACCTGGAATCAACCCCAGCGCGATCGCCAGCAGCAGCCCATTATAAATACCAAAAATACCCGTCCCCCTGCTGCAATGGTTCCAAATCAACATCGTCAAGGATGTCCATTTCGATTTGGACGACACAATCACAGGATTGGGAACGGGCATTTTAAATTCGACTCATTGGGACTTGAACCTAAGGTAGCCGATCCGTTTTAGCCCCATGGGCCTAGCCGCCAACTACCTCGGGTTTCGATAGTCCTATCGCGAAGATACTAGGTCGCTGGAGGTGATGGAGCCGTCTGCGTTTAGCGTTAGCCCCGCATTACTCAGCAGCTGATCCCAGGCGGTCAAAACATCAGCACCACCTGCTCCAGACTGTTGCAGGTTAGCCACAAGCTCTAGGCTGTCGTGCCAGTACCCTAGGCGGGCAAAGGCAACGGCTTGGGCAAGGGGTGACTCCTCAGCCACCTCCGTGGTCAAGGGCTCGTAGCGCACCCAGCCGGTGACAAAGGTCTCGCGCGATCGCCCAGCTTCCAACAGTTCGTCATCTTCAGAGGCGGCACAATTGACCGAGAAGAACCACTGATAGGTTTCGCCAGCCGCCAGGGTGCGATCGCCCAGCTCGACCTTAACCAGACCGCCGCCCTCAGGTAGGACCACCGACTGGTGGTTAATATCCGACTGGTTTTCGTTGGTTAGGCGGAAGTTCGCCGTGCCCTTGGTTCCCGCCGGCACATAGACCCAAAAACTAGGGCTATCGGTGGCGCTCAAGGCTCCGCCGTTGCTGGGCAATAGGGGAACTACGGCCTCGCCCGCCGTATCGGGGGTCATGCAGGAACCGCGACGACCTCCGCTAGCGGTGCGGATGGGCATCCGGCGATCGCTGGGCATAAAGCCAACGGACGAACCGGGCTGCTCGTTGAATTGGAAAGAACCCTGTCCCGATAGCGCCTCTTGAGCGGTGCTTGGGGCTATAACTAAGGCTCCCAGCAGCGCAGAAGCCAGGGTGAGAGAGAAGCTGAGTTTACGAAATAGCATGGGACGATACCCTAAACGGACTCGATAACGGGAAAAGTGCACTCCGACCTAGATGGCGATTTCAGACCACAATGCCGTTGCAACTTAGGAAGCAGCGTCGGTCAGTCCACTTCATGCACCTGTTTGGTTTCAAACTTCTAATTCCAAACCTCAAAGGCGCTAGTCCGGACATTTCACTACTTTCTTCTAAGGCTAAATGCCTGCCTCAGACAAATGTTGCAAAAATCAATCTGACACTTTCATTCTACGAAAAGACCACGGCTGCGATCGTGATGTCACTTTTCGGCCGTGATGATGCTCGTCACACCTTAGGACCGATCTAGCTCAACGGATTTCTTTTAGTGCTCTGTGATCGCCAGCGTTTTACCGCTCCCCACGCTCCCAATCCTAGCAAAGCAATTCCCATGCCCGGCTCCGGCACTTTCTTCGGATTGGGGGTCGGCGCTGGGGTTGGTGTAGGCGTCGGGGTCGGTGAAGGTCTGGGCACTGTCACATTGACCGTGGTGTGTCCGTAGCCCAGCGCCGTCAAGCGTAGGGTGTCATCGCCCGTTAGCCCATCGCCAGAGCGATCTTCCACCGTCACATCAAATTTCGCCGTATCGCCCAAGGGCACATCAAAGTCAGTGCCCTCTTTCGTCGATGTGGCATCGCTGGCAATCTGGCGCACGTAGTCAAAATCGTCGTCCTCCACCACCAAAGTGACGTCGTTCAACGCGTTGCTAATGCCTTCCTCAATGGCGCTCACTAAGTTATCGCTGTTGGAGCTGAGGATAACCACTTCCCCAAAGCCCCACTGGGCTACCAGGTCGTCGTAGTGGGACCGTACTTCTTGGGTGACGGCGAAAATGGGCACGATGCTGGCGTCGATTAGCGCATCCCGTACCTGGGCGATCGCCGGATACTCCTCCCACGGGTCAAACACCGTATCGCCATTGTTGGGATTCAGCGTTTCCCGCCCTACCAAATTTCCAGCGGCGTCGCGAACGTAATAGGTATAGGGGTCGCCGTTGGCATCGATACGATAGGGATCGCCGGCGTAGTGGAACGGCGCGTCGCTTTGCAGCACCACCGTTTTAAACGCTTCATCTCGGAAGCCCAGCTCACTCTTACTGCGCAGCGCCACCTGCATCAGTGCCTCTAGCTGCGACTCCGGCAGGTCTAGACCCCAGCGAATGTCCAACCCATTGACGGCATTTTGAAGGGCATTAACGTCATTGGTTAATCCCAACTCTGTTTGGTAAGGATAGTCAGGAACCGTGGTATCCAAAAGCCCATCGCCGTCGGTATCGGTCCAGCCGCCAAAGGGGAAAATAGGCTTATCGGAGAAGGAGCCCAAGCCGAACTGGACGTCATTAACGATATTTGAAAGTCCGCCTACCAAGCTGGGAACGGCGGCGCTGACGTTGGGCAGGTCGTCGGTGAAGGAGCCGGAAACGTCGTTTAGCAGGAAGACATCTAAAGAGGTGGCGCTGTAGGGATCCACTTCGACGCGGAAGGTGACGCTGTCGTCGGGCTCTAGGTAAATGTCAACAACGGATGGTGTGACTACGGTGCCGGGGGTGGTGGAGGTGATCATGCTGCCGGCGATCGCCCGAGGAGCCAGTCCTCCTTGGATGATGGCGGCGGAGGCAATGGAGCTGAAAAGAGTCAGTCCCAAACGGAGGCGAGCGCGGGAGGAATGCGTATTCATGGTGCAGAAAAAGTGAAGGAACTAGACCATCACCGCCGGGAACAGAGTTCTAGCGGCATATTTGTGAGGTGCAGATGTCCCTGAGTAAGCAATTAATTTGATTGTAGACCCCGTTCCCGGTGCTTGGGCTGATTTTTCGGTGAGGGGCGATCGCCCCAACCAACCGCCAGCTAGAAATATCGGCGCGATCAAGAAAGACACCAGGACTACAATTAGCGCCAGTGTTTGGTGTCAACATTCGGCGCTAGGCTTATTGACCTAGACTATTAGCCAATGGGCGCTAGCCTGTGAGGCTTAAGCTGTTTAACAGAATAGGGGGTTGGATATGGCAGGCGATTGGGTTGAGATTTTATTTAACGGGGCGAACGTTTTCGTGCTGCCCTTCTGGCTATTGATGATTGCGGTGCCAGGCTGGCAGTGGACCGGAAAGGTGATGCGATCGCC
>JBCCTE010000379.1:0-3933 GCA_039198915.1 Cyanobacteria bacterium P01_D01_bin.73
GACCCACCCTTTAATCGCACCAGCCTAGAGCATGCCGTTAAGGATTATCGAGACGACTTAATCCTGTCGATTGACGATAACGAATGGGAGCTATTGTTGCAGGTGGCGCAGCAGGGCCTGATAGCTGTCCTCTCCCTTCATGCCCTGTCCCTGCGCCACCTGCAACAATAGCTCCCATTCGTTATCGTCAATCGACAGGATTAAGTCGTCTCGATAATCCTTAACGGCATGCTCTAGGCTGGTGCGATTAAAGGGTGGGTCTTCCTGCTGTAGGCACCGGTAAAGCAGTCCCAGTAGGGTTCGAGGATGACCGCCGCTGACTTGACACAGGCGGTCTAAAGTTTCCGGCGCATCAAAAACTTCCGTGATGGCTTGCGATCGCCTGTCCGCTGGAATGTCAGGAAATGCCCGCGCCAAAATTGCCTGACGGAGCAACTCCATTCCCTGTTCAAACTCATTGCCCTGACGATCCTTTACCGGGATCATCGGCAAAACCTTAGGGGCAACCCCACCACCCAGGCGATTCTTCAAAGACTCATACTCATCAGAGAACAGCAGCGCCAGCGGAATCGTGTACACCACATGGCAATCAAGCCGCCGCAGTTGCGCTCCCCGGTCTACGAATAAATATTCCGGCTGGGTGCGTCCCGATGGCATCGCCCGATTATCTACTCGGTCTAGGTTGTCAACAATAACAACCAGCCCCTGCTTGCCCTTTTTATCAATAAGTTGCTGGCGAGCTTTATTCAGAACCTCTTCATTAATTGCCTTAAGAATGCTCTCTGCCCGAGGCTCTAAATACTGACGGAGTTGGTTCCGTAGCTTCGGATTATCTTGGGTCTTCGCAGTTAGTTTAGCAATACCAACCGATAGTTCAGCCTCTCCACCAAATTCGATTGGTGTTTGCAAGAAATCAGCAACTTCAGTGAATAAGTTAGTGAAGTAACCAGGCTTCAGCTTGACATCAGATTTCTCTAAATTTTCACTAACTTGATGGGTAATGGCAAGTAAGATGTCACTAACATCCACGTCTGCCATATCCAAATCTTGGCTAGATTCGAAATAAACGACGTGAAAGCCTTCTGCTTCCAGCTCCGACTTGAGCCGCAGGAGTTCTGTGGATTTACCGCATCCAATGTGTCCCGTGAACAGCTGACAGGTGGGATCATCGGGCGAAATTCGGGAAATAGTACGCTTCAGCTCCTCGATAATTTTGCCACCCCGAACTGGTGCAAAGTCGATGTAGTATTTTTGATCTTCCGGCACGCTCATATCAAGGGTCTTAGCCGGGTTACAGGCTTTGAAAAAGCGCGATAGATCTAAGGGCATGGCTTATACAAACATCTCCAAAACAATTATAAGCAGGCGAAAAGCTGGGGACTGAAATGGATCCATACTTTTCAAAGGCTGTTGCCAGTTTGTAATATCTACGACGTTAGCAAGATATTTTTAAATGTAATTTTAACTAGCGCAGCTTTACCGATATCCATTTCGATGGTGCTTCCAAAAAAATGCACTGAATTTGATAGTTTTATTGGTCTCCTCGCGGACTAAGGGGACAGTGAAACACTGAAGGAACTGATTAGCGGTCACAAAGTCATAATCGCAAAGTCAAGGGAAAGATACCATCACCCCAAAAGGTTATGGACTAGGGTCATCCCCCCTAATAAAGGCGATCGCCTGGGCCATTTTCCGCCCCTTGCTTGGGCATTCTCAAGGGCATCTATTAATTTTATTTGAGATAGACCCTGAACAGTCCTGATACTCTAAGGCTAATCACCGTTAGTAGAAGTTGAAGTCGCGGATAGGAGCAGCGCCAAACGATGACGAAGCGTGCGACAGTTAGACGGAGATCGACCCGGTCGGGGACAACGACACGGGCAGCAGGCCAAACAAATCAAGTTAATTCGGTATCACGGGAGCGTCTAGCTCAGCGACGATCGCAGCTTAGACGCCAGCGTCAAACGCAATCTGTTTGGGGAGGGTGGCAATCCTTTGCCGCGATCGCCCTATTAGCAGGCACGGGCTGGCTGATTTCCGCTCCCATTTGGGTGGTGCGATCACCCAATCAGATTGAAATAGAAGGCAATGTCCATTTAGACGACGCTCGGATTCGTCAGCTATTGGGGCTGACCTACCCTCAATCACTATGGCGGCTAGAACCTGAGGCGATCGCCAACAGCTTGAAAGCCCGCGCTCCCATTGACGATGTAACCGTCACGCGCCAGCTTTTGCCGCCAGGGCTCATCGTACGAGTTCAAGAATTGCAGCCCGTTGCCGTCGTACAGCTCACGTCGCCCCAAGTAGAGAACAACCTGGCTGGGGCAGAGTCAGCGGGAACCGTTGGGCTTGTTGATCAAAACGGGAAGTGGATTGAGATTTCGCGCTACCAACAGGGAGGACAAAGCGGGCGATCGCTGCCAAAACTCAAGGTAATTGCCTCCAACGACCAGCTACGCCAACAGTGGCCAGCCCTTTATCGTCAAATCAACCTAGCTCCCGTCCGCATCTCCACTATCCAATGGCAGGATGCCGACAACCTTATTCTGGAAACCGAGCTAGGGCGCTTTCACCTGGGCGCATTTGGTCCCAATTTCAGTCGGCAATTGGAGAAAATCGCTAGTCTGCGCAACCTTGCTGAGCAAGTTGCCCCCAAGACCTTAGATTTCATCGATCTCCGCGATCCCAATGCTCCTCTCATACAAACCAAGTAGGCATCTCAAGTAGGCATCTATAGATCAGCAGATCAGCCTCCAATTGAAAGCCGACTTCGCTAAAAACATGCCCACAGCCCCTGCTCTTTCTAATCAATAAGTATCAGTAGGCATAAGTATTAGTAAGAGTTAGCAAGGGCTCAACTGCGTAAATGTCTGATTTGCAGTGCCTAAGGGCTAACCTGGAGTTGAAAGGCTGAACATCAGTGAGCCAACACGCTTGCTCTGTTAAACCACAAGCCTTATACCGTGATGGTCCGCAGTATCTTTTGCGCTATGTTCTGTGCTTGACTTAGCAACCTGCCGGTGGACCTTGTGCAGCGCCGTTGTATTTTCAGGCAACTTACCCTATCTTTGACTAAAGTTAAAGCCTGGGCTTAGCGGCTGGGAATCCTTATGCAAAGCAACGCATAGAGCGCCCTATGTGCTGCAAGGATGGCGTCTAAAATAACCCCACTTTATTTAGAGCAATTAATAAAACTGAATTAGCCATGACATTTAAGCGACCCTCCCGGCTAGCTCAATCAGGTTCAAACGCATCATCAGCGCAACTTAGCTCTAATTCTGCGGACTCAGCCGGCAACAGCTCGTACTTTGGGGAGGTTTCCAGTACTAGCAGCAATGGAGCCAGTCCCGATGCTCATCCTAAAGGTAGTGATATTGTGCCAAGTAGTATTGCACGAATAAAAGTAATTGGTGTCGGCGGCGGCGGCGGCAATGCGGTTAATCGCATGATCGCCAGTGATTTGTCGGGGATCGAGTTTTGGTCTATCAATACTGACGCTCAAACGTTGACCCAGTCTTCAACGCCTCAGCAGTTGCAGATCGGGCAGAAGTTGACGAAGGGATTAGGCGCTGGTGGCGATCGCGCTGTGGGACGAGATGCGGCGGATGAGTCTCGCGAAGAAATTGCGGCAGCCCTTGAAGGGTCGGATTTGGTATTTATTACGGCGGGTATGGGCGGAGGCACCGGTACTGGTGCGGCTCCTGTTGTGGCAGAGGTTGCCAAGGAGTTGGGAGCGCTGACAGTTGCAGTAGTGACCCGTCCCTTTAAGTTTGAAGGACGTCGGCGCACGACTCAGGCAGAGCAGGGCATTGCTGAGTTGCAAGAGTATGTGGATACGCTGATCGTGATCCCCAATGATCGCTTGCTGGCGGCGATTCCAGAGCAGACTCCGGTGCAAGAAGCGTTCCGTTACGCAGATGATGTGTTGCGCCA
>JBCCTE010000380.1:0-3929 GCA_039198915.1 Cyanobacteria bacterium P01_D01_bin.73
CCCTCAACGTTTCCCGTAGCTACCTCCAGGGCGATCGCACCGTCCGCCGCATCGCCGACTACATCGCCAAAAAAGTTGCGGGCGAGCTAAAGGGGCTGTACCGCAGCGACCTGCCGGAATATATCCGCTGCTGGCAGGACCTGGGCACCTTTGTGAAATTCGGCTCCCTCAACGACGATAAGTTTAAGGGGCAGGTGGAGGAGATTTTGATCTACCGCACCACCGCCGAATTGGGCGCGGAGAAGGCTGACGATGCCGTGGCCGTTGAGGTTCAAACGGAGGAAGGCGACGCTTGGGAAAGTACCGAAGAGGGTAAAGAGCCTAAGGATGAAAATGGGTTTTATTACACTACGCTTAAGGATTATCTAGAACGCAACAAGGAGCGTCACGAGAATCGGGTATTCTACTGCACCGACCCAGCGTCCCAGGCAACCTATGTAGAGCTGCACAAGAGTCAGGGGCTAGAAGTGCTATTCCTCGACTCCTTTATCGATACCCATTTTGTGGGCTTTCTGGAGCGAGAGTTCACCGACGTGAAATTCTCGCGGGTAGATTCAGAAATTGATGACGCTCTGTTGGATAAGGACAAGGCAGATACGGAAATCGTTGACCCCACAACCAACAAAACCCGCAGTGAACAGATTAAAGAGCTGTTTGAGGGGGCGCTGGATAATTCTCGCGTCAACGTGAAGGTGGAAGCACTGAAGGGGGAGGATCCTGCCAATACGCCGCCCGCAATGGTGCTGTTGCCGGAGGCGATGCGTCGGATTCAGGATATGACGGCGATGTTTGATAACAAGGCGGCGGCATTCCCCGATGACCATATTTTGTTGGTCAATAGCAGCCACCCGCTGATTGAAAACCTGCTGGGAATGAATCAGGGGGCGATCGCCGTTGAGGGTGGAGAATCCCCCAGCGCGGTTCTATCCAAAGCGCTATGTAACCATGTTTACGACCTGGCGCTGATGGCTCAGAAGGGCTTTGATGCTGACGGCATGAAATCCTTTGTTGGTCGCTCTAACCAGGTGCTGACTCAGCTTACTAAACGTTAATCAAATCGGGCAGGAGCTGAAAATATTGACGGCTAGCGCTTTGTTTATTCCTGAGCTTAAGTCTGAATAGAGGACAGCTTCTCGCTTGCCGCAGCCCCGTTAGTTGTGATCGCCTCGGTCGTGCTAATGGGGTCTGCAACAAAAATCTCCGTAGGAATTTCAATGGTGAACGTAGTGCCTTCCCCGGGAGCCGAAGCGCAGCTTAATCGTCCACCATGTTTCTCCGTCACAATTTGATGGCTGATAGCTAATCCCATGCCGGTGCCTTTACCGGTGGGCTTCGTTGTGAAAAATGGGTCAAAAATTCGATTGCACACATCGGGCTCAATTCCAGAGCCATTGTCGCGAATGTTGATCAAGCAGCGATCGCCATCCAGCCGCGTAGAAATCACAATCTGCAGCAGAGGTGAAGAGCCTGATATCTTCGATTCCTTGGCTTGTAAGTTCGCCCCTCCTTTCATCCCCTCCTCCAGGGCATCAATAGCATTCGCCAGCAAATTCATAAATACCTGGTTCAACTGACCGACATAGCAATTAACTAGCGGCAAATCCCCATAATTCCGAACGATATCAATGGCATCTCGCTCCGAATTTGCCTTCAGCCGATGCCCCAAAATCGTTAGCGTACTATCGAGGCTATCGTGCAAATTTGCCGACTTTAAATCCGATTCATCTACGCGCGAAAACGTACGCAGCGACAGAACAATATCTTTGATGCGATCCGCGCCCACCTGCATAGAGTTCAGAACCTTCATCACATCCTTTTCCAGGAATTCCAGGTCGATTTCCTCCTCCTGTTGGGCGATCGCCTCAGTCCGCCACTGTTCTGGACACGCCGACCGGTAGGCATTTACCAACGCCAGCAAATCCTTAACGTACTCAGTAGCATAGTCAATGTTGCTGTAAATAAAGCCCACTGGGTTATTGATTTCGTGGGCAACCCCCGCCACCATTTGCCCCAGACTAGACATCTTCTCGCTCTGCACCATCTGAGCCTGGGCAATCCGTAGCTCCTGAGTCCGCTCGTCCACTCTCTGTTCCAGCGTTGTCTGGGCTAACTCCAGTTCATGGGTATATTCCCCAGCCCAACGCACCAGCTGATCAATGGACGCCGCCAGCCGTGCTGTTTCGTCTTCCGTATCGACCGACACCCGCAGGTCAAAGTCCCGCTCTCGGGTAATGCGGTGGGTTTGATCGGTCACCTGATGAATCGGGCGGGCGATCGCTCGGCTAATGTACAGCGCACAGGCGATCGCCAATGCCGACGACAGCACAAAACTTGCAACTACAATCCAAATCCTTAAGCTACGGGCCCACTGAAACTGAACAAAAGCCTGTCGCTTAAGCTGATTGGAGGAAACTACCATCAGCGCCAACTGCTCCGACAACCGCTCCAGCTTAATTTGCAGCTCCTTAGCTCGCGGCTGACTCAACTCCGCCGCTAGAACCGTCATCATCCGCTGCTTTTGCTGGTAGGGCGTCTGACCCGCTACAGCATTAGTACCAGTAGAGGCCAAAGCCGACCACAGCGACTGAACCCAAACCTCATAATCATCCAAAAAGGAACGCAGCGTTGAAACGACCGCCGCTTTATCAATTTCACCCTGCTCAAAATTCTGACTCAGGACCAGTGCATCAAACCTGGTGATAGATGAACGTAAAACGCTAATATCACTTTTGAATTGACTGGTCTCGTACCTCAACCAAAGGGGCTCATCCATCGCTGTCAGCAGGTGCTGGGGATGAAGAGCTAAGGTGAGGGCATCATTCTCTAACCGGGCAACCAATTCTGCTCTGGTGGTCGCCGCATCCCGATCGCGAGAGGCTTGACTCTCGTACCATGAACCGACAATCAGTCCAGCGCTGGAACCCAGTAAAGCAATACTGAGAGAGATGCCGTAGCCTAGGGCAATTTTGCTCGTAATCTTCTGTCGCCGCAGCCAACCTGACGGCCAACCAACCACCGCAGAAACACTACTCCGTAGGCTTCTGGATAGGGGCTTTCGCCGGGAATGGTTACGTAGAGCTGACAAGTTGAACACCACAGTAGGACATCGGCGAAACGACACCGGCAAAACGGGACACAACGGTGAAATAAGGAGAAAAAGTAAAGCCTAAGACTTTTCTAACCCGTTAAATCTTTGGATTGCAAACTAATGTTTTCCAACTATTAATTTAAGACTCAGATGTTAACTTTGATTGACTTTTTCTCCTTGAGCGAAGCAATCAGCACCCTACCGACACTTGAATTTAATGAATCGAAGTCTACCATCGACCTAGACCACAATTCAGTAACGGTCAGAACCCATTAGGAGGGGGGAGTCTTTCGGGCACTATCGGCATTGTTAGGTTTGGGCGATCGCCCCACTCCTCACCGTGTTGAGGTCATGGCTGTCAATCGCTGAATCTTGTAGTTCCAACGCATCATTGCCAGCGGCGATCGCCCCACCCAAGCAACTACTGAATAAGCGCTTCTAGACCCAAAGTCTGATACATGGTGCGAATTTGATCGTAGTCACCATCCTTCGCCGGCACCAGCTTGGACTTTGCATACTTGGAATTGCCTGGCGACTGTAGCAGGGCTTCCAGCAGCGCATCCTGTTGGTCCACCATGGCTTCTCCCAGGTTTTTTAGAAACGCCTTATCCAAGGAAGAGCTGGCAACGAACACATCATTGGGCAGTGGTGGCCCATCAATCAAAGTTTTGACCTGGTCGGCAGCACCGTCCACCTTGCCTAAAATTTTTGCTGTGGTGTTCGGGGATGCGGCGAAGGCGTCAATTTCCCCTGCCAGGAGGGCTTGCACCCGAGTTTTGCCTATCATACGGATGGTGACATCCTCTGAGGGGGTCAACCCAGCGTCAAACATAAGCTGACC
>JBCCTE010000381.1:0-3929 GCA_039198915.1 Cyanobacteria bacterium P01_D01_bin.73
GATCGCCGGTGTGTGGATCGGTGGGAAATTCTTCGGGAAAACAGCCGGTCAGCAAATAAATGGCGGTCCAGCCTAGGGAATAAATATCGCTGGCATAGCCCGGTCGTCCGGCGGCCTGTTCCGGGGGCATAAAGCCGGGGGTGCCCACAATAATTGAGCTGACGGGGGATCCCTGGGAGTTGATTTGGGCTCCCATGGTTTCCTTGACCGCGCCGAAGTCAATCAGGAAAGGCTGCTGGTCCTGGTGGCGAACGATGATGTTGTCAGGCTTTAGGTCGCGGTGGATAATGCCGCAGCTGTGGACCGTTGCCAATACTGGCAGCAGCTGTCGTAGCAGGTTTTCCACCGCCATGGGAGACCAGCGCCCGTCTCGATTTAGTCGCTGGGTCAGGGTATCGCCGTCAATCCATTCTTGTACGAGATAGAATTCGCCACTTTCGGTGAGGTAGGCGTAGAGGCGAGGGATTTGGGGCGATCGCTCTCCCAGTTGCTCCAGGACGGTGGCTTCTCGGGCAAAGCGATCACGAATTAGGTTGTAGGTCGCCGGGTCGTGGGTCAGCGGCTTGAGCTGTTTGATCACGCATTCGCGAGCCGACGGCATTTGCAGGTCCTTGGCCAAAAACGTTTCGCCGAAGCCGCCCCGCCCCAGCGCCCGCACCATCTGGTATCGTCCGCCCAATAGCGATCGCTCGGCAGCACCGTCACCCATCGCCTGCGTTGTTGTCATTGCCTATCCTCTGCACCGCATGTCTACACCGCATTGACTGCGCACTTGCCATTTTGCGCCTTTGCCCATTGCGCGCCACGCTTTGGAACTTATCTGTAACAACCCTAAACCAATCGTCCTAGGCGATCGCTGGGCCAAAACCGCAGCCATGCCCGCCCGATAATATTATCGGTCGGCAAAAAGCCCCAGACATGGGAATCGTTACTGTTATTACGATTGTCGCCCATTACAAATATTCTGCCCTCTGGCACCTCGATTCGGGGGAGAGCATAGTTGGGCGGCGCTGCGATATATGGCTCTTCTAGCGCAGCTTCATCCACAAAAACTCGACCATTGTGAACCTCTACCGACTGTCCTTCAGTAGCCACAATTCGCTTAATAAATGCCTGATTCTTGTCGTATCCCAAAGACTGGAGCTGTGGCGGTGGCTCGAATACAACGATATCGCCGCTGTGAACCGGACGCACCCACTGGGAGACCTTTTCAACGACGAGGCGATCGCCCACGTGCAGGGTCGGGAACATGGAATCCGACGGGATGTAGCGGGGCTCGGCGATAAAGGTGCGGACGAGGAAGGACAGCACTAGGGCGATCGCAATAACCTTGCCGTTATCCCGCCATGATTGCCACGGCGAAGTTTCTTGGGGCTGGGCTTGGGAATCGGGCGAGGAAGATTCGGGACGACTCATTAATTAGTAAAACAGGCGAGGGGAAGATCAGGCAGATGGGAAAAGCACATGCTCGCTATAGGGTGGAGCAAATTTTAGCCTTCGCAATTATCCCAAATCTCGTCCAATCTTTCCGCCAGCGTCCTGCCTATGTCGAGCTTGCTGTGTTCACGCGTCTACCTAAAACCGCCCAATATCCTGGGTGACGGCAGCTGGAAAAAACTCTGGAAATACTCTTTTAAACGGGCATGGAGGGATTCGAACCCCCGACCGCCTGATCCGTAGTCAGGTGCTCTAATCCACTGAGCTACATACCCTTAAACGGCGCTGTCTCATTTGGCGCCTAAGAAGTATAGCATGGGTGTTTCAGCATGCAAGGGGAAAAATGGGAAATTCTCAGCGGGCTCCGAAACTGACCCATTTGGACGGGCAGGGACAGGCACAAATGGTGGATGTGTCGACTAAATCGACGACGGTGCGGGAGGCGATCGCTCTGGCTCGGATTCGGATGTTGCCGGAAACTTTGGCGGCGATCACGGCGGGGGATGTGTCGAAGGGGGACGTGCTGGGAACGGCGCGGCTGGCGGGGATTATGGCAGCTAAGCAGACGTCGAATTTGATTCCGCTGTGTCATCCGCTGCCGCTCCACAAAATCAATGTCGAAATTGAGCCGGTGGAAACACTGCCGGGTTACGAGGTGCGGGCAACGGTTAAGACCAAGGCGGAAACTGGGGTGGAGATGGAGGCGATGACGGCGGCGGCGATCGCGGCGTTGACCCTATACGACATGGCGAAGGGGCTGGAGAAGTCCATGGTGATTGAGGCGGTGAAGCTGGTGAGAAAAACCGGGGGCAAGTCGGGAAATTTTCAGGCTTAAGATTTATCGGCGGATCCCACCAGAATAAAGATTCTGAGCCTACAATTGAGTCACGAAATGAATTGCGCACGGTTTTCTGCGGGTAAGTTTTAGAGAATGCAGCGCTATTGGTGATCTCTTGCCGCGAGCGTAGGTTTTGGACCCAGCGATTTTTTGATGGTATTGACCACAGACACGAAAACTACCTCTGCCACGGCGTCCCAATGTGAGTTGCCCCTTGCTGTGCAGCCGCCAGGACGCATTGAGGCGCTGGCGGCAAAGACAGGGCTGACCGAGGAGCAGGCGGCGGCTGCGTTTGCCTTAGGTTCAGTTGCGGTGACGGCGGGGGCGGGCACCGGCAAGACCCATATGCTGGCGGAGCGGTATTTATTTCATTTGACGGAGCGGGGATTGTCGCCATTGGAGGTGGTGGCGGTTTCCTTTACTCGAAAGGCGGCGGCGGAGTTGCGATCGCGAATTCGCTCCAAAATTGCGGCAACCCTGGGTCCGGATTCGGAGGAGTTGGCGGAACTGGAGGCGGCTCCCATTTCCACCTTTCACTCGCTGGCGGGGCGGATTTGTCGCGAACATCCCGACGCCGCAGAAATTCCGCCTAATTTCCAGATGATGGACGAGCTGGAGGGGGCGCTGTGGCGACAGGAGCAGCTTGACCGCGCCTTCCATCGGCTGCCGTCCCAGGTGCCGGAACTGTGCGAGAAAATTCCCTATTCCAAGGTGCGCGGGATTTTTGAGGTGCTGCTGGCGGATCCGCTGGAGGCTCAGGCAGCGCTGGGGCGATCGCGGCAGGACTGGCTACCGGCGCTGGAGCAGGTGCGCCGACGGACTCTGGAGGATTTGCTGGGAAATCCGCAGTGGCAGATGGCTCGGGAAGTGGTGATGGGAAATTACGGCGGTTCCAAGGATAAGTTGGAGGCGATTCGGGCAGGAGTGGCAGAGGCGCTGGATGATTTAGAAGCCGGGGACGATTGGGAGGCGATCGCCGATGCGGTCACTGTGATCAGCCAGGCAAAGATTAACGTCGGCAGCGTCAAAAATTGGCATAACGATAAGGAGCTGCTGAAGGAAGTTAAGTGGGGCATTTCGACGCTGCGGGATCAGGTGAAGGCAGTGCAAAAGCTAGGCACTCTGACGCTAAATCCCAATGAGCATGATGATGAATTGGAGGCGTTACTGCCGCTGCTGAAACAGGGTTTTGAGTGGGTTAATCAGTGTTTTGAAGTGGCGAAGAAGCGATCGCGAATCCTAGATTTCAGCGACTTGGAAGTCTATGCGCTGCGGGCGTTGGAAAAGCGGGAGGTGCGGGAGTATTACGCGGAACGGTGGCACGGCTTTTTGGTGGATGAGTTCCAGGATACGAACCCGACCCAGGGCTTGATTCTGGAGCGGCTGGTGGGCGATCGCCTCAGCGCTGCCGAATCGCCAAACCCTGCGTGGCTAACGATTGTGGGGGACGATAAGCAGGCAATTTACGGGTTTCGCGGCGGCGATATTGAGGTGTTTCAGGCGTGGCGCGATCGCATTGCGCAGGTGGGGGGCGATCGCGTTAGTTTGACTCGCAGTTTTCGGACCCACGGGCCGCTGACGACGCAAATCAACCGGATTTTTAAACCGATTCTGGGGGAGCTGCACCAGGATTTAGATGGCGTCCGAGAAGCGC
>JBCCTE010000382.1:0-3927 GCA_039198915.1 Cyanobacteria bacterium P01_D01_bin.73
ACGACGCCCGTAAAGCGAGGGCGGCATAAAGGCGAAAGGCGTAAGCTGCAAGGCGTTCTATCGCAACGCCTAGCGGGCGTCCGCGGTCAGCTGATCGACCGCTTCAAAAACGGGAAGCGCGCCGGCGGCGACCTTATCGCGCGTGGGCGCCGGCTGGCCTAACCGTTGTTACAGCATCAACGTAATCTTTGTGACGGGCGATCGCCCAGAGTGGGCTGCTATCACCGCCAGTGTACGGGGTTTGAGACAGAAATCTTTTGAGGTTTTTTCAGAGGGTTTTCCAATCACTTTTTTCTCGGGACGATTCGCCAATCCCAAGCTCCAGGCTGACTTTGATTTATTTCGAAGTTCAGCTCCCGAACTCAGCACGGCTCGTACCCTAAATCCGTCATATCCAACGCACCCCAATTTACTTTTCCTAGGTTCGCCGCCGTCAACAGGGTTTGCTGGCGAGTCAGCATTTCTTCTAGGTGTAGGCGATCGCCATGATCCCACCCCAGCAGATGCAGCAAACCATGGGCCGCCAACCAAGCCAGCTCCAGGCTGAGGGAATGTCCCCAACGCTGAGCTTGTCTTTCAGCAGTGTTCAGGGAAATCGCAAGGTCACCCAGCTCAATGGGCTCAGGTGATGTTTCCCCAGGCGAGTCATCTCCTGCCTCCATCTCTTCTGCGGCCATTTGCGCCACCAAAATTGCCGGGGGACTGGCTTCTAGGGCAGAGAAGGCGAGGACGTCGGTGGGACGATCAATGCCGCGATAGTCGCGATTCAGCTGATGAATGCCCGAGTCGGTTGTTAGGCGCAGGTTGAGGGCGATCGCCAAAGAAGACTTGGGATAAACCGCCAGCAGCGGCGCTAGGTAGGGCAAGTCCCGCTCCAGCTCAGCTTCCGATTCACCCGCACCTAAATCCTGCCACCAGTCATCGAACCACCCTTGCCATACGGAGAGAGCTGGCATTGAGCCACTTGCCTGTCCGTCCTCCTGCTGCAACGTCATGGCAACGGGATGGGTCGTTAGCTGGAGATTTGAGGGGGCGATCGCCATAATCAGCACAGGTCGCGCGTGTATTGCCGGCATGGATGTGTTGCCAGCACAGTGGAGTCAGCGCCTTAAGCCAGCGAGTTCTGTCTAGCGAGTTCTAGCTAACGAGTTAAGTAAGCCAGCCCAACCAGAACCCCCAGCAGAGCAGCCACCGTCAGCCCGAAGTGCTGAAGAGATTTGCTGCCCTTCTTAACCATATTGCGCATCGCCAGCTTGATATCACTGGGGGGCGGTTCAGGTTGAGAGTTTTGAACGGTGGGCGAATTGGATTGGTCGCGATCGCTGGACTGAGGGTCGGAAGATGCCATAGCTAAGTCGTTTGCAACCAACACTGAAAGAACTGCAATGGATTTTGAATCAATGTTACAGGACATGATCCTTGACTGCCATCGCCCTATTGTCAGCCCAGTTTGGTCATTTAAGGCGCATCACTGGTTACATTCAGCAACCTTACGCAACTTGACGGTCTCTAACTGGCTGAGGCGATTGGAGGCACATACCCCGTACCGCTGGATTCAACATTGGGGTTGGGGAGCCAGCGTTGACCAAGGGGGATGGCGTGGCTGGCGCCGGTGACGGAGGGGATATTGCCAGGAATGTTGTGCCAGTGCCAGTAGGCAAGGATGGCAAAGGCGATCGCCTCCTTGTAGTCAGCATTCAGCCGCACCGCGTCGGTATTGCCGACAGGAACGCTGCCCAGCCGTCGTCGAATGCGATCGCATAAATAGGGATTTTTGCTGCCGCCGCCACACAGGAACACCTGGTCCGGCATTTCCGGCAGAAATTCGCGGTAATTTTGCGCGATCGTCGCCGCCGTAAAGTCCGTCAAGGTAGCGACCATATCTGCCGGCTGTAGCTCAAATTGGGCGGCGTCAGAAAAGCACTGCTGTAAGTAATCGCGACCAAATAACTCCCGTCCGGTGGACTTGGGCGGCGGGATACGGAAGAAGGGGTCGCTCAGCCATAGCTCCACTAGGTCGATGCAGGGCATGCCCGATCGCGCCAAATTTCCGCCAGCATCGTAGGTCTGTTCGCCGTTGGTGAAATGCTGCATCGCCAGGTCAATCAGCACGTTGCCCGGTCCCGTATCCCATCCAGCGATCGCCTGTTCCCATTCAGCCAGACTGCTGTAACGTTCGCGAGCCGGCAGATAGGTCACGTTGCCCATGCCGCCAATATTTTGCACACAGCGGCTAACGCGATCCTGTCCCAGCAGATAGGCATCAACGCGAGGCACCAGGGGCGCACCCTGTCCGCCAAGGGCAATATCGGCAACGCGGAAATTGTCGACGGTGGGAATTTGAGTCAAGTAGGCGATCGCCCCACCCCGCCCCAGTTGACTACTGTAGCCCAGGGGCAATTCACCGTTAAACCAGTCTTGATTGAGGCGATCGGCGGGCAGGGGCGGACGATGGAATACCGTTTGACCGTGGGAGCCAATTAAATCAGCACTGTGGCGATTGCCTTGGATATTGAGAGCAGCTTTGGCAAATTCCGTGGCGATCGCATCGTCCAGTTCCGCCAGCTCGTGGAGCGAGAGAGCCTCCCCAGCGCACACCGCCAAAATGCGCTCCCGTAAATCCACCGGGTAGGGAAACGTGTGGCCGGCGATCGCCTTAACGCTCAGGTCCAGGGAATTGCCCCGAATTTCTACCAGCGCCGCATCGATGCCATCCACCGACGTGCCGCTCATCAATCCCACAACTTTCATCGCACCAGACCTATCCTCTACTGCGATGACTCGGCTACTGCAGTAACTCAACTACTGCGGTAGCTCAGCCACCGTATCCTCCAAAACCTTAAGGACCGGTCGCGGTTGCCAGCCCAACTTCTCCTGCGCCTTGGCAGAAGTCACCCTTACACAGCGGTCATAGATATAGTAAACCCGCTCTCGGCTAATGGGGGGCTGCCAGCGGAACAGGCGACCCACCACTTCTAAAATATTGCCCAGTAAACGCACTAAGAATTCAGGGGCCTCTGCCGGTGGCGCCACACCCTGCGATCGCCCCAGCGCCGTAAACATATCCTTCGTACTCAAATCGCCAGCGGACAAAATAAACCATTCGCCATCGCCCCCCTTCTCCATAGCCAGCAGCATGCCGTCCACCAAATCATCCACGTGGACAATGCCGGTCATCCGCTTGCCACCCGCCCAAAGCTTTAAACCGCCCTTGAGGAACTGGCGCACCACGGGGCCAAAATGGGGATCATCGCCACCGAAAATTCCCGACGGCATTACGCTCACCGTCGACAGCCCCGATTTTCCCGCTTCGTCCACCAGCGCTTGAGCTTTGTACTTCGTCTCGTCGTAGGGCGAGTCAAACCCACTTTGCTGCCGCTGGAAGGTTTCGTCCACTACCCGCCCCTGGGTGTCGCCAAACACGCCAATGGTGCTGCAATACAACAACCGGGAGACGCCAGCGTTCTTAGCCGCCTCCAACACGTTGCGGGTGCCGTCAACATTAATCTGCGCCATCTTCGCCGCGTCTACGATCCCCAGCTCCACGTAGGCAGCCACATGGAATACCCAGTCGACGCCGACCATGGCTTCATCCAAGGCAGAGCGATCGCCCAAATCCCCATAGACCAGCTTGACGGGCAAATCCTTCAGGCGCGACAGGTCGCTGGAGCGTCGCACCAATGCGGTTACCTCGTCGCCACGGTTAAGTAGCGATCGCACCACATGAGACCCCGTAAACCCACTCGCTCCGGTAACAAATACCTTCATTGGTGCCCCTCGCCTCAAAATTCATCCCTACGGTAAAGGAGCCGAGGCGATTAGGACAAGATGGGGTAATGCTACCGGTAGGGGCAACCCAGAAAGTAGCGTCAAAAAAAACAGCGGGACCAGCGGAAATTAGCGGCGGGAGCCCCGAGTCAAAGCCGT
>JBCCTE010000383.1:0-3925 GCA_039198915.1 Cyanobacteria bacterium P01_D01_bin.73
CACCCGCCTAATCCATTTTCTTTGCTATGCCGCAGGGATAACGCCCTTTCGTAGCTTTGCGTGGGGAATTGGCTTTTTCCTCGCACTGGGCGGCTTTACTTTTGGTTTAGTTACGGGCTAATTCAGCATTAGGAAAGAGTTTTTTAACGGTGCGATCGCCCCAAAAAGTGTCATTCTTTCCCACTTTTCAGGTAAGAAAATGGCTTCTGGGGCGAGCATTTTCCCAGTGTTCAAGTCCATTCGGTTTCACTACATTGGACGCCTTTTTCAAAAGTAAGGGAACTATACTCTAATGTTGAAACGTAAAGATAGAGGATTTATTTCAGAAGGCGGATGTTTATGTGGAGCAGTGCGCTTTTCCGTGCCCACGCCTTCTCGGTTTGATGTGTGCCATTGCAAGGATTGCCGTCGATGGCACGGTAGTCCGGCGATTGGTGTTGATGCCGGCGATGTGACCCTCTTGAAGGGCGAAGAAGCTTTGCGATGGTTCTCGAAAACTTCAATGGCAGAGCGCGGCTTTTGTTCCATCTGCGGCAGCAGTTTGTTTTACCGCTACTCCAGTGACAGTAATAGGTGGTCTTTTTATATGGGGGCGCTTGATCATATTTCTGACCAAGCGTCATTGGGATATCACAGTTTTCGACATCAAAAGCCTGAATTTTACGACATCACTTCTTAAAAACGGTAGGCGATCGCGCCCTATCTCCACCGTCAGTTTTCTAGTCGCCTTTAGCATGGTCGAAATGCAAAGTACTTATGGTTGATGTCAGGCTGCTGATCGCTCCAAGAGAATCTATCCCACCTGATTTCCGCTCGTCGTTCACAGTCATTGAAATGACCAGATAACTCAGATTTATTTAAGGGAAGGACATCAGCCTTGTACCAAAATAACGATACCAACTACGGTGACTAATGATCCAGCGATCGCCCGTTTACTAAACCGTTCGCCCGTGAAATAAAGCACTGGTAAAATAAACAGCGGTGTTGCCGCCAAGCAAGTTTGGGCAATGCCTGCCAAGGTATATTTCAACGCGGTTTGTTGAAGCCAAATTCCCAGAAAAGTGCCTAGGAATGTTGCTAGTACTAATCGAAACCCTGCGTTCAGTGACAGAAGATTTTTGAGTGAGGAACTCGGCGTATCCGTTTGTTTTGGCGATAAATTCGACGGTTTAGAGGATTTGAAAAGTTGGGCTATTGTGGCGATCGCCAACGCCAGCGCTGAACCAGCCACTAAACGCACCAGAGCACTTTCCAAGGGATCTACATCTCCCGACACCAAAGTTGCCCGAGCAATGACCGCACTGCCCGCCTGAGCCAACGCCGCCACCACGCCACAAATTACTCCCTGCAACTTTGTTCGTGAATTGGTGAGCGCACTCGACGCCGCCGTCTGTTCCGCCAACGTCCAGGTGATGCCGCCAACGGCGATCGCCATCCCCAGCAGAGTGATTGCCGTCAATTCCTCCTTTAAGAACATCCACGCCAGCGACGCCGTCACAACTGGGGCGCCTGCTTCCAAAAGCAGGGATAGCCTCGGCCCCAGACGGTTTAGCGATCCAAAGTACGCCGTATCACCAACCCCAATTCCCAGCGCTCCACTCAGCGCCAAAAATCCCATATCCGCCGTCTGCAGACTTAGAAAATCCGCCCTCGACAGCAGCGATCGTGCCCCCAGCGTCAACAGCAACAGCGTTATGGCGATCGCTCCCTTTGCGCAGTTCAACCAAGCGGGGCTAAAGTTGCCGCTCAGTGTGCCAAACAACCGCGTGGCGATCGCCCAGCAAAAGGCTGCCGTCAACGCCGCTGCAATTCCCAAACCACTGTTCGTCATCCCTTTCCCCTGACCCTTAGGACACCAGTCAACCTTCGAGAGACGATAGCATTAGTGGGAAAATCAATCGCAAAACATCGCCTCGCGATCGCCATGGCTCCAGCAGATTTTAAAACTGGCGAAACAGAAGACGCAGATAATAGAAACGCTGATAACGCTAACCGGGACGCTCAGTTTCTGACCCGGCGCGATCGTCTGCGGTCCTGGCTGGATGATTTGGATACCCCGGTAAGTTGGGGCATCAACTCGATACTGTTAGGGGCGATTGTGGCAACCTCCGCCACCTTTGTTGCCACAACCTTCGATATCGATCCGGCGATCGCTCAGTCATTGCACCGCTTCGACCTGTGCTTATCCGTTCTATTTATCGTTGAATACTGCCTGCGCTGGTGGTCCGCCTCCAACCGCTGGCGATATCCCTTTCAGATTTACTCGCTAATTGACCTGGTCGCCGTAGTGCCCATGGTGCTGGGGGGCTGGGACATTTTGTACGTGCGTCTGTTGCGATCGTTTCGCATTCTTCTACTGCTGCGTTTTTTTGACCGCCGCCGTGTCCTAAGCCGCCTCAGCCTTGCCGACAGTCAGGTACTAGGGCGCATTATTCTCACCCTGCTGTGCCTTTTATTTATTGCGGCAGGGCTGATTTATAACGTCGAACACAACACCCCCAACAGCGCCATTCACAATTTCTTGGATGCGTTTTACTTTGCCGTTGTCACCATGACCACAGTCGGCTTTGGCGATATTACGCCGTTGTCTAACGCCGGTCGTTTGGTGACGCTGCTAATGATTTTGGCGGGGATTACGTTGATTCCCTGGCAGGTGAGTGAACTGGTGCGCCAATTTATCGGTAGCGTTCAAAAGGTGAACCAGGAGTGTCCTAATTGCGCCTTGGCTTACCACGATCCGGATGCTCAATTTTGCAAGCGTTGTGGTGTTGGGCTGAATTTGGCGGCTTCGTTGGCGGATCCAGTGTCTGATTCAAGCCCCTCAGATTCAGCGCCTCTAGGTTGAGACCACTCAAGCTAGCTGAAAAACACTGACAAATTGGTTAGGGGCAAAGATTGTGAGGGCAACGTTTGCAGCCTTTACCTATAGCCGTTGCAAAGTGTGCAACTGGGCATATTTTCGGTAGACGATCCAAAAAAATTTCGGTAGAGTCAGTATCAAGATTCACAGTCCCTGTCTGGTGTCGCGCTGATTGTGACTTAACGTTTTGACTTCTCAAAAGATCGTACCGTCCAAAAAATCTCGTCGTACCGTCCCCTCTCTTCGTCAGTTACAGCGCCGGCTTAATGTGGCGCTGTTGGTGGGGCTGTTTGGTGCGGGAATTTTATCGACGGAGCTGCTGGTGGCGATCGCCGCCCAAACGAGAGACTTTGTCGCTGGCACCAACACGCCTGAGGGCAATACGGAGCAGGTCGAAGAATGGATAAAATCTTCCCGTGCGACCCAAGCTGCTGGACCTCCGAAGGATAGCAAGACCTCTTTGGAATCCTTGGGCAACACTCAGGCTATTTTGCAGCGCCCCGGCGAGGGCGTGCCGAAGCAGAAGCTACGTAAGCCCGAAGTTAAGCCTGTTGCTGAGGTGAAGCCCAAGGCGGAATCAGCTAAGCCAGCCTCCACTGAAGTTGCTAGTAGTGCCGCAGCGGTGCCGGCGATCGCCCCACCTCGAAAACAGCGAGCCGCCGGGTTTTCTGGCTCCAGTCCCTGGCAACGGGGTTCGTTCCCTGTCGAGAATTTTCAAAGTTATACGTCCGCCTTTGGCTATCGCGGTTCTGGCGGTCGCTGGGAGTTTCATCGCGGTCTAGATTTGGCGGCACCGAAGGGCAGCTATATCCGCAACTGGTGGGCTGGGAAGGTGATTAAAATCTCCGATGGCGATCGCTGCGGAACGATGGTGCGGATTCAGTCGGGCAACTGGCAGCACGTGTATTGCCATTTGAAAGGTCGTGCTGGCGTTCGAGATGGGCGGCGATATCTAAGTGACCCCGGCAGCGGCGTTGAAATTTGGGAGGGGCAGATGGTGCAAACCGGTGCTCGCATTGGTCGCGTTGGCATGACCGGTCGTACCACTGGGCCGCACCTGCACTG
>JBCCTE010000384.1:0-3922 GCA_039198915.1 Cyanobacteria bacterium P01_D01_bin.73
CAGCGTGACAACTCGCCCCCACTTCGGGCTGGGATTGCCAACCTACGCAACGGCGAACGCGCCCACCCGCCACTACGCGGATTTCCTAATCCAACACGTGCTAAATCAGGTGTTCGAGAAGGGGCGCGATCGCCGCACGACCCGCTCTAAAAAATCCGTCAACCTGCGGGACCACACCAGTCATGGAGAAATTGATTGGAACGTTCTGCCGCCGGATATCCATCAGGAGCTTGAAGGACGACTGGCGGCAACGCTGACTAGTTTGGGCGATCGCGAGCGGGCAGTCCAGGATGCCGAGGCGGATATCATCGGGCTCCAGCGCACCGCCACCATGCAATCGCGCATTGGCGAAACCTTTACAGGGCTAATCGTTGGCGTTCAATCCTACGGCTTCTTCGTAGAAATTGAAGACCTGCAAGTTGAAGGACTGGTCCACGTTTCTTCCCTCAAAGACGACTGGTACGAGTATCGATCGCGCCAGCAAATGCTAGTCGGACGCAAAAACCGACGGCGCTATGCCCTTGGCAATCCAGTCAATATCGAAGTGCGCGGCGTTGACTATTATCGCCAGCAAATCGACTTAGCCGCTCTACCCGAAGAGGGGGCTGAGGCGATCGCTGATGAAGAGGGCAATGACGACTCAGTCAGCGAATCAAGCGGCGGCGAAGAGGAATAAACGATAGACGCTGCTAGGGAGCACAGGGGAATTGGCGTCATAGTCCTTTTCCCTTTGAGCATCGAAAAATGGTTGCAGGCTGTCCATCTGCCTAGCCGTGGCGTTGGCCATTGGGCATAATCGTTTCCCGCAATAGGGCGTTGTTTAAGGTCACCTCCCACAGGTTCGCCTTATGCAAATTCGCCCCTTCCAAATTCGTATCAGTAAACGTTGCCTCCCGCAGATTCGCCATGCTCAAGTTCGCCATGCTCAAATTCGAGCGGGATAAATTGGCGTTGCTTAGGGTCACCTCTCGCAAGTCCGCCTCTTTCAAAATGGCGTCCACCAGGCTTGCCGTATAGAGGTTTGCCCCGATTAAATTTGCGCCAATCAAGGTTGCCGCATCCAAATTGGCTCCCATTAAACTGGCAACGCAGAGGTTTGCCAGACTCAAATTCGCCAGGTTTAAATTCGCTTGGTAAAGGTTAGCTCCCACCATACTTGCCATGCAGAGGATCGAGAGGCTGAGGTTTGCTGATCGCAAATTCGCCTCCCGCAAATCCGTCATGCACAAATTTGCCTCTCGCAAATCCGCCCGCGAGAAATCCGTCTCCCGAAACTTTGCCCCCTTCAACGCCGCCGTGTAAAAGTTCGCCTCACGACAGTCTGCCCGACTTAAATCCGACTCCCGCACCGTCACCATGCACAGGTCTGCCCCCTTAAGGGATGCTTCCCGCAGGTCAACCTGACTAAGGGTGGCTTCCCGTAGATTTACGCCAGTCAAGTCTGCGGTGTAGAGGTTGGCGTGGCGAATATCCGCCTTTGATAAATCTGCCTCCTCCATCGAAGCCATGCACAAATCCACATGGCTTAGATCCATCATGCTAAGCCTTGCTCCCCGAAGGTCTGCTTCACGCAGGTTCGGATGAATTTTGGGGTTGTGTTGCCGCCAACGGTTCCAAACATCTGCCCCGTCCAGCAGTAGGGATAGATGCTCCCGGTTAGCCATGGTCGGACACTCCCGCAATGTCGTGGACAGGCATTTGCGCTACGTACGTTTCTTTAGGATATCAAGCCTATTTTTCCCATTTGCATGCATTTGAGAAAGTCGAAGGCTATTAAAAGGCTATTAAATATACGCGATTCGAACAATTATCCGGATCGGCGTAGCTGCTCCAAGAAGGAAACAGTAGGTAGATGCACCCAATAATCCCTGGCTTCGGTCGGGGATTTTTTCGTTTGGTAGTCCTGTAGCAGGCGTCGCCAATACTTAACCATAGTAGATAGTAGACGGCGGATTAGTGGCAACGCCGATTTGCGCCTGTATTGACACTTTAGAGCGATCGCCGCTTGGGGAATCACTCAGACAGATTAGTAGTTTATCCGCAAAAACTACTGATCGGGCATGGGCAAAGACTATTTGTTATCGGGCATAGGCAAAATAAGTGATCATTGGAATCGCCGTTGCCAGGGTTAGGAGAACAATGACGACGATGGTGGCGCTGCCTTGATCGGTATCTTCAGCACTGGTGAAGGTGCTGGCAACGGAGACGGTGGATTCCACTTCGGGCGCGCCGGGATCGGGAGCTCCGGCAAGGATTTTACCTAGGCGATCGCTGGTACTGAGAAACGCCTCGTTATAGTTGCCTTCTCTGATGGGAATCAACAAACTCTCCTGGGCAATGCTGTCAGCAAGATCCTCCGTAAGCACATCGGGTACCTCCGATCCGACCTGGATGGCTGAAACGCTAGTCACTGCATCGAGGGCAATCAGAATTTGATTTGCCTGGGCGATTTCATTGGGGAACCAGGTGGAAAATAGCTTTTCGGTAAAGGTTTCGATGGTCTCGCCGTAGTCCAGCCGGCGTAAGGTGACGTAGTTAACGTTGGTGCTATTGGCGGCGGGATCGGTGGCGATCGCCTGGAGCTTTTTCTCCAGTTGTCCCTTGGTCAAGCGGCTAAACAGCTTGGCTTCATCGTAAACATGAACGCTGGGATCAACCGGGGGCATGTTGTAGACTCCGGTGGCGATCGCCGGTTTTATATCCGCAGCAAAGACAGAGAAGCCAATCAGACCAAGCACCATGGCGAGCCGAAGACCCTTACCAAAAGTTTGGCACAGCAGCCGAAGCACGCCCTGGATTGAAACAGGCGAGAACAGAGAAGACATATGAAAAGTGGAAACGCTAGTGAAACGGGGTAAGGATATGGCGATCGCTGAGCCAAAGCATGCAGCTTTATCAGTTTGCCAATCCCTGTAGGATTTTAAAACAGCCCGGGGATCTCCGGCGGTTCCAGCATTCGTCCACCAGGTACTGGCTCATTCCAATTACGGCACCTGCGCCCCACAATGGGCTCTGAGAAATGGATTCTGAGAAATGGGCGTTAAGCAATAGGCGTTAAGTGATGGATTTGGAATTAATGGGTTTGCAATTAAGTCTTGCCGTGAGTTTGAATCTCGGGAATCAGCTGAGCGGCACGCTGATTAATGTGGCAACCGTTTGGGCGGGAACCGGGGTAGGGCTGCTGTTGCGATCGCGCCTCCCCAAACGAATGCTGACCATTATTCCGCAGGGAGTCGGGCTAATTACGCTGCTGGTGGGTCTAGAAATGGCTCGCCAGCTCACCCAAGTCCCCGGCGACCTGGTCGATGGAGTCGTGATTGGACTAATGGCGTTAGTAGCGGGCGGGCTTTTGGGGGAATGGTGGAACCTGGAAAATCGCCTCCATCACCTGGGGAACTGGCTAAAGCGAAAAGTGCGCGGCACCGGGCGGTTCACCGAAGGATTTGTTGCCGCTAGCCTTTTATTTTGCGTTGGACCGATGGCGATTTTAGGCAGCATCAATAATGGCATTGCCGGGGATGATCGCCTGCTGATTTTAAAAGCCACGATGGATGGGATGGCGGCGATCGCCCTAACCGGCAGCTTCGGCATCGGCGTTGGTTTCTCAAGCCTAACCATCCTGCTCTACCAAGGCATTATCTCCATTGCCGCCAGCAGTTTTGCCCAGGGATTGCCCGATCCCAGCAGTGATCCCCACGTGCTGATGATGACAGGCGTTGGCGGGCTCACCATCGTCGGCATTGGCATAAACCTGCTGGAAATTGGCACCGTTCGTGTGGCCTCTCTGTTGCCAGCCCTGGTGCTTGGTCCTCTGTTTTATGCGATCGCCCAACAGCTCTAAAGCACCGTCTCTAGATCAACGCCCTGAGCTCTAAACAATCCTAGTCCTCCTCGTCCTGGCCCTCCTCGTCACTGGCCGCCA
>JBCCTE010000385.1:0-3916 GCA_039198915.1 Cyanobacteria bacterium P01_D01_bin.73
CTGCCCCACCGGAATAAGCGGTCAGCATTGCTAAAGCTCCCAACAACTGTCCCTGCTAAGTTAAATGGGGCAAATTTGCCGTGACCTATTTGCTGGCGGACTTTTTGAGCTGAATTGACTTGAGAAACGTCATCACCGCTTCATCATCCAACTTGGCATCTTCCGCACCGACAACGGCTTGGTATAAAACGCCGTCAGCATAGAAAACACGAGCTTTTGCGGCAAACTGTCCCGGTCGGGTCAGGCGAATTTCCCGCCCGCGAAAGCCGTTCAGTCTTAGCTTGACCTCAGAGGTTACCGTTGCCGAAATTCCCTGGGCTAAACTGTCGCGGCTGTTGTTCAGTGCCTTCTCAATATCCAGGTAGGAGTTCTTAGGAACCGGAATGGCGTTGTGACTAAATAAATACACGCGCCCCTGTTTGTTGTCGGCGTAGCGGGCGAGGAAAATTTCGGTTTTGCCGTTGGGCGTTTCAATTTGATTGACGTCCGCCTTGGGCTTTTCGGGGAACAGTACGCTGGCTTTTCCCTTAGGGGATTGGTAGCGATGTCCTTTGGCGGGCGTTGGCGATGGGGATGCCGTTGGACTGGCCACTGGGGATGGGGGAGCGATCGCCTCAACGGACTCGGGCGAACTCTCCTCTTGCGCCTGCCACCAATCGCAGCTGCCCAGCCCAACTCCCAGGGCGATCGCCCCAATACAACCCAAAATCCGCCGTCGATAGCCCATATCTAGCCCAATGATTCCAAGCTTCCATAGATAGACAGTCTACCGATCCGCACCCGAATGCCAAGGGGGTTCTTCCAAATCCGTAGCAAATTCACCGTCCAGCTCGTCGGGTTCCAGCTCCGCCTGCTCCTGATCCCACACCAGGTCCTCTAGCTGCTGATGCTGCGATCGCCGGGATTTTCGCCGATAGCGTTGACTAGCCAACCTCGGTTCATAGACCTCCTGCCCATCCCGCGTGACCTTGCGCTTGAACTTGGGATCCTCCTCCACCTGTTGCCGCTGCTGCTCCTCGAAAATCTCCGCTTCTTCCAACAGTTCCAGGTATAGGTCATAGCGATCCCAATCGTCCCCAACGATGCACCCCGGTTCATCCCGGTGGCGACAGTCCCCATAACGGCACCGCTCTTTCGCTAGCCGCCGGCGGATCTCGGGAAAATATCCCGCTAGCTCCTCAGGCGTACAGCTAAGGGTGGGCTGGTTAAATCCCGGCGTATCCGCCAGCAGCCCGCCCCCTGGCAGCTCAAACAATTCCACGTGGCGAGTGGTGTGTCGTCCCCGTGCCAGCTTGCCCGATACAGCGTTGACTCGCAGCTGCGCCGTTGGAATTAGCGCGTTGATGGTGCTAGATTTCCCTACGCCCGACGGTCCCGCCACCACCGTAGTCACTCCGGCGAGGGGTGATCGCAACTTGTCCAAGCTGGGGTCCTCGAGCACGCTAGTCACAATGGGCTGATAGCCCCAATCATCTAGGCTCTCTAGCACCTGACTTAGGAAGCGATCGCCCACCAGATCCCGCTTATTTAGGCACAGACAAATATCAATTCCCGTTGATTCTGCCTTAATCAAAAATCGACTGAGCTGATTAAAATCCAGCGCTGGTTCCGCCAGCGAAAACACCAGCAACACGCGATCCACGTTGGCAATGGGGGGGCGATCCAAGTAGCTACGTCGCGGGCTGACCTGGGCGATTGCCCCTCGCTGCCCCAGCCAATCTGGCTCCTCCACGGTGACGCGATCGCCCACTGCCACTCGCTGCCCAACCTTCTTCAGCCGCGCTCGCCGCGTACACAACAGCCGCCGAGGATAATCCGCCACCGGCACCCGGTCTAATCGCACCCAGTAATAATTCGCCTGAACCGCAACCACCGTTCCCATCAGGGCTTGGTTCGTTGCGCCGTCGGGGCGATCGCCAACGTTTTCGCTGGCAATATTTCCGGTATTACTGCTAATTTCTACGCCTTTGTCTGCCCTATTTCCCAAAGCATCCTTGCCGCGCTTCGGGCCAGCACTCCCCGCCGCCATCATCAGGAGTCGCCGGCGGGCTTACAGACCCTCAACGCAAAGTGGTCACTTCGATCAATCAGCGCCTCAATGGGAAATCCTGACACCGTCAAACTGTGGGGCACCTGCTCCGTCGGCTCGCCGGGATCAATCAACACCTCCAACCGTTGCCCCGCCTCCATCTTCTGCAGCTGCAACTTAGTGCGAACAAAATTGATGGGACAAGGCGTTCCCCGTAAATCTAGGGTCACGTCGACCGGCGCATCATCAGATGTGCCAGCTTGCGGATTATTGGCTTGTGGATTGGAAGAACCGTCGGTTGCGGCGATCGCACTCATAGGCAGCCTCAGAAATCAAATAAGCAGTCCAAAAAATAGCAGCGAATTACAGTCAAGCTAGGGTCCCCATTAAACTAGGGCACCAACATTCCAGCTTAGGTAAACAAATTACCCAAAAAACCGACGCCCCCCTTTCCCGTTTTTTCGCCCCGCAGCTTCGCCAACTGCAACAGCAAGTCTCGCTCTTCCTTCGGAACCTTTGTCGGAATCATCACCTTCACTGTCAACAGGTGATTTCCACGGCTGACTGGATTCCCCAACCGAGGAACTCCTTTACCCTCCAAGGTCAACACCGTCCCCGGTTGAGTCCCCGCTGGAATCTCCAAGGGCTCCTTACCGTCGATGGTATCTACTTCCATTTCGCAGCCTAGAATCGCTTGAAGATAGCCCACCTCAATATCAGAGTTGACGTTGATCCCATCCCGCTTAAACCGATCATCCTCGTTAACAAACAGGTAAACGTACAAGTCGCCAGAGGGACCATTCAGCTTGCCTGAATCTCCCTCACCGGAGACCCGCAGCCGCGTACCATTATCGACCCCCGCCGGGATTGCAATTTTCAGCGTCTTCGTCTCCTGCTTCGTTCCGCGACCGGTGCAATCGCCGCACTTATCTTCAATTACCTGCCCCGAGCCGTCGCAGGTGGGGCATGCAGATACCTGGGCAAAGCTACCAAAGGGCGTCCGAGTTGCCCGGCGCACCTGCCCCGATCCACCGCAAGTACTACAGGTCTTCGGGCGGGTCCCTGGCTTAGCTCCCGAACCGGTACAAGTGGCGCAATTTTCTAAATGGCTAATGCGAATTTCCTTCTCGCCGCCAAACACTGCGTCCGAGAAATCTAGCTTCAAATCAAGTCGTAAATCATCACCGCGAACCGGACCCGATCTCCGTCTTCCGCCGCCGCCGCCAGCTGCCGCTCCACCAAAGCCTCCAAAAAAGCTCTCGAAGATATCGGCAAACCCGCCCATATCGCCCATGTCCTGAAAGCCAGGACCACCGGCCGCCGCGCCAGACACACCAGCTTCTCCAAACCGGTCATAGCGAGCCCGCATTTCCGGCTCAGACAGCACTTCGTAGGCTTTATTAATGTCCTTGAAACGATCCTCAGCCCCGTCTTCCTTATTGACGTCGGGGTGATACTTACGAGCCAGGCGACGATAGGCACGCTTGAGTTCGTCCTTATCCGCCGTGCGCGAAACGCCTAAAATCTCGTAGTAATCGCTAGCCATTGCGTCCGTGCTTCAATCTGTAGAAATATCAATAAAACGGGGCCCGAGGTAGCAGCGCTCCTGCCAGTTATTCTGCTCGGCTCTTATTTCTAAGTGCTAGACCAGTTGCTCTGTACTTTGGAATTCACTAACTATTCTGAACCATGATAAACGCCAACCTTAACGTTTTTTGATTTCTCTTGTGCGGATGTTCCCACCTATGCGTCTCAGTAGAGTTTGGAGGGAGTTGTTGGGGCACTATCCAATCAACTAAAGCTGGTAGATATAGCTATTGGAGGTGTCTGGCAAATGTCAGCTAGCCACTACCAGAAGCGATCGCCCCACCCTCAAGAAAACCCACC
>JBCCTE010000386.1:0-3901 GCA_039198915.1 Cyanobacteria bacterium P01_D01_bin.73
CCCGATTTGTCCTAATAAATTTGGAAGGGAAAACGCCAAAGCAGTTGGGTGATCCTGACAGCTCAAAGCTGGAATTAGCAGACCGTTGGATTTTGTCGCGGTATAACTTGGCGATCGCCCAAACCCGCGATTATCTAAATAAATACGGGTTTGGTGAAGCAGCAAAAGGACTTTACGAATTTATTTGGGGTGACTTCTTTTACTGGTATATCGAATTAGTTAAACCTCGCCTAAATGGGGATGATGCCACCGCAAAGAAAACTGCCCAGCAAGTTCTGGCGTACGTACTCGATGGCATATTGAAACTGCTTCATCCCTTTATGCCCCATGTCACTGAAGAGCTATGGCATGGTTTGCATCAGGAAGATAAGGATACGTTGCTGGCGCTGCAGCCTTACCCTGAGTCTGATCCTAAGGCGATCGATGCGGGTTTGGGCGAGCAATTCACCTTGATCTTTGGCGCAGTTCGCACCATTCGTAATCTTCGTGCAGAAGCAGAAATTAAGCCCAGCGCTAAGGTGCCCATTGTATTAGCTAGCGAGACCAACGAAGAGCAGAAGATTCTACAAAGCGCTGAGGCTTATATCTGCAATTTGGCAAAGGTTGAAAAGCTGGAAGTGCGGGGTCCTAAAGTGGCGATCGCCGATACAAAATCAACGAAGAAAATAAGCCAAAAATCTCCATCGAAACCAAGCGAAGAATTTGAATTTGATGAGAGCAAGCAACAGACAACGGTCGTGCTGTTGGCAACAGTTTTTGTTCTGATTATGGCGTTTAAAGCAGTTGGTGCAGTGCTCGATGTCGTGGACGATTTCATCCTGCTGCCGCAGTTATTTGAACTGGTTGGCTTTGCTTGGTCTGTTTGGTTTGCTGCTAACAATTTGCTGTTTGCTGAGGATCGAAAAACCTTGGCAGAGAATTTGAAGCAGACCACGGAAGATGCCATCGGAAGCTGGAATCCACTGGAGTTGGCGGCAAGTTCGGATCCGCTGCAATTGCCCGTCGCCGATGCGGTGCCCCTCGAGTTGCCCCTCGATATGCAGAGCGCTGAACTACAGCCGGAAGCCGCTTCCATCGATATTGATGCTGAGCGATCAATGACCGGCGTTGTGGGTACGACCCAAGTGTTGATGCCTTTGGACGGCGTTGTTGATATGGCGGCGCTGCGAGAGAAGGTACAGCGCAAGCTTGGCAAGGTTGAAAAACAGGTGGCGTCCCTATCCGGTCGCTTGGGCAATGCCAAATTTGTAGACAATGCTCCTGCTGAAGTGGTGCAGGCGGTTCGCGATGAGTTGGCAGAGGTGGAAACTCAGGGGCAGCTTTTGCGCGATCGCCTAGAACAGTTGCAGTAGAGGAGCTACCCCTGTCTGACGCTTCAAAATAAATCGCCCCAACCAGTTGGACTGTGTTGGAGCGATTGCTTTTTAACCGTAAGGTTCAGACCCGGGAGCAGCAGGTTAAAGAGAAACGCTGACCGGAGTTCGGTTGAGCTTCGGCTGATATTTCGCTGGCTCAATCATAGATTTTCCTGTCATTTCCAAAGGCTGCGGCAACTGCAAGATATCTAAAATTGTTGGCGCAATGTCTGCCAGGCAACCATCTGCCCGCAAACTAACGTCGGCACCATGACCAGGAACCTTGCGCTTCTCACCTTCAATCACAACGAAGGGCACCAGATTGGTTGTGTGGGCAGTCCAAGGATTGCCGTCCCCATCATCCATCTTTTCAGCGTTGCCGTGATCCGCAGTCACCAGCACCGTGCCCCCTGCTTTGCTTGCAGCCGACAGCACTTCACCAATGCAGCGATCTACCGTCTCAATCGCCTCAATCGTCGCCTCCATCTTGCCGGTGTGTCCAACCATATCGGGGTTGGCGTAATTCACCACAATCAGCGAATAACACTGCTGCTCGATGGCATCAATAACCACCTTGGTCACCTGGTTCGCCGACATCGCCGGCTCGTGGTCGTAGGTTGAAACCGGCGGGCTGCTGACCAAACGGCGGTCTTCCCCTTCAAAGTTCTCTTCCAAGCCACCGTTAAAGAAATAGGTGACATGGGCATATTTTTCCGTTTCCGCCGTACGAAGCTGCCGCAAGCCGTGGCTGGCAATTACCTCGCCCAAAATATTGTTCAGGCTCTCGGGCTCGAAGGCTACTGCCACTGACAGAGTGGGATCGTATTGCGTGAACGTCACGAAGCTTAGGGGGCTAATCAGCGATCGCTCAAAGCCATCAAACTCCTCGCCAACAAACGCTTTGCAAATTTGCCGTACGCGATCCGGTCGGAAGTTAAAGCACATCACACCGTCATTTGCCTCGATAGCTCCCGGAGCAATACGAACGGGAATCACAAACTCGTCCGTCGTATCCTCGGCGTAGCAATTCTCCATTACTTCCCGAGGCGATCGCCCATCCCCCAATCCCGGCTCGGTCATAATCTTGTATGCCGGCTGGACTCGCTCCCATCGCTGATCTCGATCCATCGCAAAATAGCGCCCTGAAATGGTCACAATCTGACCGATCCCCACCTCATCGCAATGCTGTTGTAGCTTCTCTAAATAGGCGATCGCGCTGCGAGGCGGCGTATCGCGACCGTCAGTGATGGCGTGAATACAAACCTCTTCGATTCCCTGCTGCTTAGCCAGCACCAGCAGCCCAACAATGTGGTCAATGTGGGAGTGCACCCCGCCGTCGGAGCACAAACCGACCAGATGCAGCTTGCCACCAGAAGCTTTGACCGATTTACAACAGTTAACCAGAGCGGCATTTTCCAAAATCGAGCCATCTTCAACGGCATCGGAAATCCTAACCAGCTCCTGAGGGACAACGCGCCCCGCACCAATGTTTAGATGGCCAACCTCGGAGTTACCCATCTGCCCCTCTGGCAAACCAACCGCCTTACCAGAGGCTTGAATCAACGTACGAGGGTAGGCGTGCCACAGACTATCGAACACCGGCGTACGGGCAATGGAGATGGCGTTTCCATCCTGCTTTTCGCTATAGCCCCAGCCATCGAGAATTGCCAGAATTACGGGAGAAACGGGAGACCCAGCCATGTCAGATCGCTTTTTCATGATTTTTTAATGTTGCCGAAATAATAGCATCGAGATAAGGCAATGAGGAGATTTGCTCGAAATGATTCGGGAAAAGTTATGGGAGGGACTAGCTGGACTTCGCGGCTTTCTTAGCCTTTTGCTTTTCCCTCTGCTTAGCTCGCTTCCGCTCCGCCTTAGCGGCTTTTTCTGCGTCGAGGATCGCCTGGGCAGCGCGGCGCTCCTGCTCTGCGATTTTTTCTTGATAGTACTGGTAGTCGCCTCGGTAAAGGTTTAACTCGCCGTCCTTTAGTTCAACAACTTTGTTAGCAATGCGTGAAATAAAGAACCGGTCGTGGGAGACGACTAGGACAGTCCCATCATAATTTCTGATGGCGTCCTCCAGCATTTCTTTTGCTGGAATATCGAGGTGATTGGTGGGCTCGTCAAGGATGAGTAGATTCGCAGGAGAAACCAACATTTTGGCGAGGGCCAAACGTGCTTTTTCGCCTCCACTTAAAGCGCCAACTGCCTTGAATACGGTGTCACCGCTAAACAGAAATTGCCCCAGCAAAGCTCTAACTTCACCGTGATCCCAGTCCGGAACCTCGTCCTGAATAGTGTCAATAACCGTTTTGGTTAAATCCATCGCTTCAGCTTGATTTTGGGCGAAATAGCTTGGTAAAACCCCGTGCTTTCCAATTTCTGCACGACCATCGTCGGGAGTTTCGATCCCCGCAATCATTCTTAATAAGGTCGACTTGCCGCAGCCATTTGGACCTAAGAAAACGATGCGATCGCCCCGCTCAACTAACAGCTCTGCACCCAAAAACAGAATCTTGTCCCCATAGGTGTGGGTCAGATCCTCA
>JBCCTE010000387.1:0-3896 GCA_039198915.1 Cyanobacteria bacterium P01_D01_bin.73
CCGTTAATATTTGTCGTCTACCATTTTGTTCGCAATAAAAAAGAGCTTCTAACCCTCACCCGTCTACCTTCAATACTGGCAATTATCTGCTCCGGGTTAGGCCTTCTCCAGTACATGATGCTGTCATCAGGCAGGTGCCAGGGGACCGATCACCTAACCGGATCTGCCCTGTTCGAAGCCAGTATTGAAGCCCGGTGTTTGGTTGGTGGTTCCCTCGTTTGGAGTCCCTCTCAGGGCGTTATTCGGCTTCCTGGAACCTTTGTTGCTCCTTGGCAGTGGGCTTGGTTCCTAATTGCCAATGCGTTTTTAACCTACACAACTGCTTTTAACGACCCTGATAATAAGTGGCGAATTGTTGGGCTTGTGGCGTTGGCAGGCATTTTTACAAATGCAGTAATTTCTGGACAAAGAATTGCTTTAGTCCTTGTTCCTGTCTGCGTCATTCTGTGTCTAATAATTACAGGGCAAATTGCAGACTTAAAAAAATTTGTTCCCATTGGCGGAGCAATCATCCTAGCGATAATTCTGGCTTTTATACTGTTCCCCGATGTTATCCAAGAGCGCATTGATAGCTTTGTTAGTAGATGGAAATCTTCGCCTGCCGATGAATTTATTGGAGAACAGTTTGCCAATATTATCAGTAGAGTTAATGAGCGTTTCTTTGGGACCGGCTTAGGAAGAGCAACGAATTCAGCGCGACTCTTTGGGAAAGTTGAACTGATTGAAACCTGGTACCCCAAGGTCATGTTTGAAGTGGGTTATATCGGTCTGGCAGCCTTTCTATTCCTGACATCGGTTATTACCTGGATTACCTTCAGAGCTTACCGATCGGTAAAGACACCAAGCTTACGAGGAATTGGCGCAAGCTATTGGGTCTTTATCTTATTTATTAGCTATCAAACCTACTACTATCCGCTGGATGTCGACCCTGTTGCTGTTTACTATTGGGTGATGGTGGGAACAGTTTTAAAGCTGCCGGAAATTGACAAAATTGAGCAGAAACGGATGAAAGAGCTGGTGGCGGCGGGGCTATTAGTGCCAGGGGACGAGCCTCCTGATTAGCGATCGCATGTGACCGAAATACCTAAAGATTTTTGGAGTTTTTCATTGCGAGGCATTTACGAGTGCGTCGGTTAGTAACGTTGAAGTTACGATCGCCCGCAACAGTCCCGATCGCAAAATTAATTCGCCAGACTAAACCCAGGGCATCAGTTTAAGTGTTCTAGTTTTTGTTTGTTTTATAACTTTCCTTGATATTTGAGGAGTGTTTCCCCCATGGCGACCACTTTATTAGACCAACTCCGTGACATGACCGTTGTGGTGGCGGATACCGGTGATATCCAAGCCATTGAAGCGTTTACCCCGAGGGATGCGACGACGAATCCGTCTCTGATTACGGCGGCGGCGCAGATGCCCCAATATCAAGGGATTGTGGATCAGACGCTGCTGGATGCCCGCAATGAGAAAGGGAAGGGTGCGTCGGCATCGGCAGTGGCTTCGCTGGCTTTCGAGCGTTTGGCGGTGGCTTTCGGGAAAAAGATTTTGGAGATTATTCCAGGGCGAGTCTCTACGGAGGTAGATGCGCGGCTGTCCTATGACCAGGAGGCAACCCTCGAAAAAGCGCGGTTCTTGATCTCCGAGTACGAAAAGGCAGGGGTGTCTCGCGATCGCATCTTGATCAAGATTGCCTCCACCTGGGAGGGAATTAAGGCGGCGGAGATTCTGGAGCAGGAGGGGATTCATTGCAATTTGACTCTGCTGTTTGGGCTGCACCAGGCGATCGCCTGCGCCGAAGCTAAAGTGACGCTGATTTCGCCGTTTGTTGGGCGAATTTTGGATTGGTATAAGAAGAGCACTGGGCGCGATGGCTATCCTTCGGCAGAAGATCCCGGCGTGCTGTCGGTGACTCAGATTTACAACTACTACAAAAAATTTGGTCACAAGACGGAGGTAATGGGAGCTAGCTTCCGCAATACTGGCGAGATTACGGAGCTGGCGGGCTGTGATTTGCTAACCATCTCTCCGGCGCTATTGCAGGAGCTGAAGGCAACGGAAGGGGAGCTGCCTCGCAAGCTTTGCCCCGACAACAGCGCATCCATGGACATTGACGCGATTCCTATGGATAAAGCCGCCTTTGACAAGATGCATGCTGAAAATCAGATGGCGTCTGAGAAGTTGGCGGAGGGAATCGAGGGATTTTCCAAGGCGCTGGTATCGCTGGAAACGTTGCTGAAGCGGCGGCTGGCTCGGCTAGAGGGCGAGGAGACTTTGCACCACGCGGCGGATGATATTTTCCTGGTATATGACCTGGATGGTGACGGCTTCATTACCCGTGAGGAGTGGGCAGGATCCGATGCGGTGTTTGATGCACTGGATGTGAACCAGGATGGCAAGATTACGGCGCAGGAAATGGCGGCGGGTCTGGGAGCGGCTCACCATTTGGTGGAGGTGTAGACAGGCGTAGTCTCGCGTCCCAAAATCCTTGATTCGATTCCCTAATTTCTGACAGGATTCGCGGCTTAGTTTGTGGCACTGATAGGGTCACAAATTAAAGTCGCGAATTGTGGAATTAGGGGGCAGTTTGGGGCGGCGATCGCGGATAATAGAAGGGTAATGCATGGTCCTGGACATGCCTGCCATACGGCGTACTTAAGGCGTAACTTAACTCGACCGGTGGCGGGGCGATCGCTGGCTCTTTTCCACTAGCCCGTTTCTATCCCCTTGCTTTCACGGCATTTCGCAGCAACTTGCACAGCTGCGACTTACGTAGCTGCAATTACGCAGCCGTCGTTGAGCACTGACACCTCCACACCCGTCAGCCCTGTCCGCATTCCATGCTCCCTTGGAGTAATTCAGAATCCGCATGAGTATCGAAGATAGTCGGATCGTTTCCACAAACCTACGAAACGAAATGTCACGCTCCTATTTGGAGTACGCCATGAGCGTCATCGTAGGTCGGGCGCTTCCGGATGCCCGCGATGGTCTCAAGCCAGTCCATCGTCGGATTCTGTACGCGATGCACGAGCTGGGGTTATCGCCTGATCGCCCTTTCCGAAAGTGCGCCCGTGTGGTCGGGGAAGTACTGGGTAAATACCATCCCCACGGTGATGGGGCCGTGTACGACGCTTTGGTGCGGATGGCGCAGGATTTTTCCATGCGAGCGCCGCTAATCGATGGGCACGGTAATTTCGGCTCCATCGACAACGACCCGGCGGCGGCAATGCGATACACCGAGAGCCGTTTGCAGGCGCTGGCTCGGGATGCGCTGCTTCAGGATATTGAATCGGAAACTGTTGACTTTTCCGACAACTTCGATGGCTCACAGCAGGAGCCGGTGGTGCTCCCGGCGCGACTGCCCCAGCTTTTGCTCAATGGTTCTTCGGGAATTGCGGTGGGGATGGCCACCAATATTCCGCCCCACAATTTGGGTGAGCTAGTGGATGCCATGACGGCGCTGATTGATAATCCAGCGCTGCCGAATCTAGAGCTAATGCAGTTTGTGCCCGGTCCCGATTTTCCGACGGGGGCGCAGATTTTTGGCACCTCGGGAATTAAGGAGGCCTACACCACCGGGCGCGGTTCGGTGACCATGCGCGGGGTGGCGGATATTGAGGTGCTGGAGCGAACCGGGGCTCCCGATAAGGACGCGATCATTATTACGGAGCTGCCCTACCAAACCAATAAGGCGGCGCTGATTGAGCGGATTGCGGACCTGGTTAACGACAAGAAGCTGGACGGTATTTCTGATATTCGCGATGAGAGCGATCGCGACGGAATGCGGGTGGTAATTGAGCTGAAGCGGGACGCCTACCCTCAGGTTGTGCTCAATAATCTCTACAAACAAACGCCACTGCAGACTAACTTTGGGGCAAATATGCTGGCGCTGGTGGACGGAG
>JBCCTE010000388.1:0-3893 GCA_039198915.1 Cyanobacteria bacterium P01_D01_bin.73
GGGGCTATTCCTAGTATTTCTGCTGATTATCCTGCAGGTCTACAACTCGTCTATTTTGATTGACGGTGTCAATGTTGATTGGCGCTCTCTAGGTAGCTAGTCCGGTCAGGTATTTGGATATTCTTTCCACCTCCAATGAGTTACGCGATTGAACGGCGTAATTTAGGCAAAAATCCCGGTCCGCCCGGGATTTTTTATGGCGTTTATGCCTAGAGTGCGCAACGCGAGGCATTTACTTGAGGCGTTTAATACAAATAGAATTTGATATACCGGTAGAATTTGATATTTTGGCTTCTTAGACTGCCTCTTGCTTCAGCCCCATGTCGGTAGTTTTTGAATTCAGCTTTTGACTTCCCAAGCTACTTCTTCCACGTAACTAGACGAATCCTAGGACACAAAGACCATGAATGTTTTTGGTATTGGCTTGCCCGAAATGATGCTAATTGGCGTCGTTGCCCTTTTAGTGTTTGGTCCTAAGAAGTTGCCGGAAATTGGGCGCAGTTTAGGCAAAACTATCCGTAGTTTTCAAGACGCATCGAAGGAATTTGAAACAGAGTTTAAGCGCGAGGCGGAGAAGGTTGAAGAGGTTGCTAAGACGGCAATGAACGCCACTTTGGAAGAACGCCCGCCCGCTGCTTTGGAATCTTCTGGAGTGCCCGCAACGGTGGATGCGGAAGTGAATGAGGCGGAGTCGACGGAAGTGGCAGCAACGGAAGACGCAGGCTCGGACCAAGCCTCTGCCTGAATCTCTACTTAACCGTGACTGATCTGACATTTCCTAACGCTAATCAATTGGGCCGTCACAGCTGTTTCTATGGCAAATTTTCTATCGCAGAACCATTCCGTATTCAAAGGTGCCCGTTGGTTGGCTCGATGGATTGATCGATTTACGGAAAGCCTGGGGCAACTGACGGCGTGGCTGATTAGCGCCATGATTCTAGTGGGCACGTGGAATGTGGTGGGGCGTTATTTAGGGCGACTAATCGGTCAAAATTTAACGTCCAATACGTTGTTGGAAGCTCAGTGGTATTTATTTGCCCTGGTTTTTATGTTGGGCTCGGCTTATACCTTGAAGCGGAACGAGCATGTCAGGGTTGATTTGCTCTATAAAGGCTGGTCGAAGCGGCGAAAGGCATGGGTGAATTTGTTGGGCAGTCTGCTGTTTCTAATTCCCTTTTGCTGCTTGGTTATTTATTTTTCCTGGGGGTGGACGTTCAACTCCTGGGTAGTGCTTGAAAATTCTCCTGATCCTGGCGGCTTGCCTCGTTATCCCATCAAGTCGCTGATCATAATTAGCTTTATTTTGCTGATTTTTCAGGGGTTTTCAGAGGCGGTTAAAAGTTTAGTAATTCTTGGGGAAGAATCGGGCGATCGCCCCCCAACAGCAACCGATTAGTCGCCCTAAAAAGATTAGATTTATCCCCGTTACCGACAGCTCATCAGGTTCCGAACACTAGACGAATTGCAGAGGAAGTAGATACCAATTCAATGGATATTTTGGCAGTGGTTGGCGCAGGTGGCGCGCTAGATTGGCTTGGTCCGCTAATGTTTGCGGGGGCGCTGCTGTTTTTGATTGTTGGTTACCCCGTTGCGTTTTCCCTGGGGGGCGTGGCGATCGCCTTTGGAATTCTCGGCATTGTGCTGGGGGAATTTGACCCCATTTTTATGGCGTCTATGCCCAGTCGAATTTTCGACATTATGCGGAATTACACGCTGCTGGCGATTCCGTACTTTATTTTCCTGGGGGCGATTTTAGAAAAATCCGGCATTGCGGAAAAGCTGCTGGAAACCATGGGAATTCTGTTTGGGCGCGTGCGAGGGGGATTGGCGCTGGCGGTGGTTTGGGTGGGGGCATTGTTGGCGGCAACGACGGGGGTTGTGGCGGCAACGGTGGTGGCGATGGGGCTGATTTCCCTGCCGATTATGTTGCGCTACGGCTACCGGAAATCGCTAGCGGCTGGTGTCATCGCCGCATCAGGCACCTTGGGACAAATTATTCCCCCTAGCGTGGTGCTGGTGGTGCTGGCGGATCAGCTGGGAATTTCCGTGGGACCGTTGTTTATCGGTTCGATTATTCCTGGCTTGATGATGACCGGTGCCTTTGGGGTTTACGTGATGGCGATCGCCTGGCTGCAGCCGGACGCGGCACCTGCCCTGCCGGAGGAGGTGCGAAATATTGGTGGAGCGAGGCTGCTGAAGCGGGTGCTGGGAGTGATGATTCCGCCGCTGCTGCTAATTATTTTGGTGCTGGGCAGCATTTTCTTTGGCGTTGCGACTCCGACTGAGGCGGGAGCGATCGGTGGTTTGGGTGCGATCGTCCTGGCGGTTTTAAACGGCAAATTTTCCATCAAAATGCTGCGGGAATCTAGCGAATCAACGCTACGAATTTCCAGCATGGTGATGTTTATTCTGATTGGATCCACCGCCTTCAGCCTAGTTTTCCGAGGGCTCCATGGCGATCGCTTTATGTTGGATTTATTGCAGAATTTGCCCGGCGGTCAGGTGGGTTTCCTCGCGGTCAATATGCTCACAATTTTTGTGCTGGGCTTCTTTATTGACTTCTTTGAAATTGCCTTTATCGTGCTGCCAATCTTTGCTCCTGCCGCCCAAGCTTTTGGCATGGATATGATGTGGTACGGCGTCTTAATGGGGGCTAACTTGCAAACTTCATTCCTAACCCCGCCCTTCGGATTTGCGTTGTTTTATCTACGAGGTGTAGCGCCAGAAACTGTTAAGACCAGCGAAATTTATGAAGGAGTAATTCCTTTTATTGGACTACAATTGCTGGTGCTGTTGTTGATAATTATTTTTCCGGCGATCGTGACATTCCTACCGTCTCTGAGTGCTGCGTAATGCGGGAGTTCCAATCGCCTATTCCTTGAGTTTAGCCACGTTCAATTCGCTGGAACTCATGGTCGATCGCCACCCAAAGTTCACGGTTATGGGGGTCGGTATGCAAGGCTTTCTTCAAAAAGATTCGAGCTTTGTCGGGCTCGCGACGGTCGATCAATTCTCGTCCCCAACGGTGGTAGCTAATGGCCAACCACTGCTTCGCTTCGGGGTCTTGAGGAATACGACTCGCTAAGGCTTCGCTCATGGCGATCGCGCTGGGGAATCGTCGAGAAGCCAACAACGCCTTTAAGCGCTTATAGGTTTTCTCCTTCAGCTCCTGATCAAAAGACGACAGCTCCGGGTTAAGTTCAACCTTGGGCCACACCTTCGGCTGCTGGCGTGGCTTACTGGGATCCACCCCGGTCACCATATCGTCGTTTGGAGAAATTTTGACCTTACGCTTCGCCTTGGGAGTGGGGCGGGATTGGACGCGAACCTTGGGCTGGGATTTTGCGGTGGATTTTTTGGGGCTGGGTCGTTCGGCGGTGGACTGGGACTTGGGTTGGGACTGGGTGGTGCGACGGGTGGTGCGGGTTCGGCGATCGCGCTCTCCCGTAATCTGATGCCCGTGCTCCATCAGCATTCGATAGGCTTCAGTGACCTGGATAAATTGATCCTGCGTCTGAGATTGCGCTGCCCCACTACGGTTGGCATCCGGATGATACTGCCGCGCCAGCTTCCGATACGCCGCCTTCACCTCTGCCAACGACGACCCCACCGGCAACCCCAGCTTGCGGTAACACTCTCGTAATTCTGCCCGTGTATTCACCCGTGAAGCCATTCCCACCTCAGCACAATGTCCAAATACCCAACGGCGCTTTATCTCGCCTAACCGTAGCGCTTCCATCATCGCCCAGCGATCGCGTGATCGCCACCATCTGATGGAGAACTCACAGACAATCCACACTTACTAAGTATTGACCAGTACTAAAAATCTGCCAAAAACGTCAAAATTCTCACCCTAAACTGCCAGCCATAAACTTCTCTAACCAACGCCATAA
>JBCCTE010000389.1:0-3865 GCA_039198915.1 Cyanobacteria bacterium P01_D01_bin.73
GCCTGGTCAAGGGGTTTCTAAGGAATCTTTAGATGCTTCAAATCATTACGGGTGGAAAAAGAAGGACAGGGCGAGGACGACGTAGGCCGCCAGCAGCAACAATCCCTCAAGCCAGTTGGATTCGCCGTCGGAGCTGATGGAGTTAGCGATTAGAACCGACACGGCGATCGCCACCAGTTCAAAGGGCTGAAAGTTCAAATCCATCGGCTGTCCAAAGGCCCAGCCCGCCAGCACCAGAACCGGCGCTACGAACAAAGCAATTTGCAAGCTGGAGCCCACCGCAACGGACACGGACAAATCCATTTTGTTTTTCATCGCCACAGTGACGGCGGTGGCGTGCTCGGCGGCGTTGCCAATCACCGGCAGCAAAATAACCCCGGTAAACAGTTCGCTAAAGCCCAGTTGTTCCGTAGCAGTTTCCAGCGAGGTCACCAAAAATTCTGATTCGAAAGCGACGGCGATCGTGGCCGCCAGCAGCACGCCGACCCATAACCAAATGTTGCCGCCGTGGGATTCTTCCTCCTCTTCGATTTCTCCAGCGGCGATCGCTCCTTCACCTTCTTTATTAGCGATCGCTGCGTCAAATAGGTAAGTGTGAGTCTTCATGGAAAACAGCAAAGTCATGGCATATACTCCAATGAGCACCACTGCCACCGCCGTCGATAACTCGCGAGATAGCTCAACGCCAATTCCCGTGGACGTAAAATTCATTGCGGTGGGCAGTAGCAGCGCGATCACTGCCAAGTTCATCGATGACGCATTGACCCGTGCTACAACCGGCTGGAACGTTTGGGACTTATAGCGCAGCCCCCCCAAAAACATCGACAAACCCATCACCAGCAGCAGATTGCCGATAATCGACCCTGCCAAGCTGGATTTGACAACGCCTAGCAGCCCTTCCTTCAGCGCAATCAACGCCACAATTAACTCCGTGGCATTACCAAAGGTGGCATTAAGCAAACCACCCAAGGAGGGACCCACCTTCGCCGCAATCTCTTCCGTTGCTGTCCCCATCCACGCTGCCAAAGGCACGATCGCCGCTGCCGCCGTCAAAAAAACCACCAGCGAATCCCATTCCAAAACCTCAGCGGCCACAGAGACTGGAATAAATGCCAGCAGTACTAGAAAGATCAGATCTTTAGTTTTCATAGCCAACGGATATGGGGTAGCAGTCAGAGTACTCGCGATCGGAACACCTACGGAGAGCAAGCCCACTTGAGCTAGCTAACCTCAATCAAGCACTTTTCGTTTCAGGCAAAACCGTTTCAGGCAAAACGCTGATCCAGTATATTCTCCATTAGCTGATCGCTAGGCTGAAATTCCCTGAAAATGTGAGTATGGGGAGATGGAATAGTCTGGTCACCGCCTAATTGATTGGCAGCAGAGAGGGCGAGGAGTTTTTAGAACGTAACCATGGCTAGAATAGATCTCAATATCATTGAAAGATTTTATCTAACGCTGGGATTTCACTCAGATGGAAATATCAGCCGCTCTGTCAATAATTACAAGCATATTCTTGAAGAATTGGACGAGTTAGAAAATGTACAAGATAAGGACTCAATAGAATTCTTTCTAAGAAAAACAGTGTCCCACTTGATGCAGATTGCAGAGGCTAATTTAAGGGCAAATCACGACACAAAGAACCTACTCACTAGTGCTCTACATACACTGGATAGAGGATTATTCATACCCTATTCCAACATCCATTCCCGTATAGAAGCCGAAAATGATCAAGACGGTCAGCCTGAGTTAGATGAATCAGAAAAAAATTATCTTCTGAAAATAAGTGCATGGCAAGGGAGGCTAGGAAACAATCTAGAGCAGCTATCCACAGCGATGTGCGTGGCAAATAAAACTAAGTCGCTTTTAACAATTCCCGATCACCCAATCTTTAGACCAGAGTCCGTTGGTCACACCATATCTTTTCTGGATGGACCAATTAGATCTCAGTGGACAGACTTATTTACTGACTCCCTATATTCCTTAGGCTTCAAGGCCTCTGATCAGGTCAGAAGGAAAGCATTATTAAGTTTGCCTGGCGCATTTTTAGGGTTTATTCCTGATAGAAGAATTACGGAAGATACATTAGTTATTCATCTTCGCTCTGGCGATATATTTTCTGACGCCCTCAATGATTTTTACTGGCAGCCTCCCTTAGCTTTCTATCGCAAGTTGATCATTTCAGAGGGGTATATGGATATCGTTATCGTCACTGAAACAGACAATATCAATCCTTGTGCTCAAGGGCTGATAGAAAGCCTTGAGGGAGAGGTTGACAGTATTCGTTTACAGACAGATTCTCTACAGAACGATATCAATACAGTTCTAAGTGCGACTAATTTGGTCGCGTCTAATTCATCTTTCTCATTCGGTTTAGCGCTAGCATCGCATCGCATTAAACGCTGGTATCGCTTCTTGCCGGGCTGCGATCGCTGGGACTTTTCTGCAATAGATGATGTTGAGCAGATCGATTGGATTTCCCCTGATTTTCCTGGCGAAGATGTGTCTTGGTCAGATGTGGATGCGGCACGAAAACGGCTGCTGGATTATCCAGAAGATAAGATTTTTCCAGCATCAGAATTGGATGACTTTGATGAGGAAGAGGGGAATCAAGGTGACGATCAGCCTGAGATTGTGGAGCGTGATATTAATGTCCAAGACACTGATTTTTCAACTGTCTTGGATAAGAGTAACTATGTCCAAGGTGGCGATCCTAGAACAGAGGATGTTGCTATTTTCTGATGGGGATAATTCTGATGTGCCGTAACGGTGCCTGAAATGTTTGATGGAGCAGTGCAATTTCGACGGTAAACTTTACGTCCAGAGTTTATTTTCTTTTTTAACTGGGTGAGGGATTGTTAAAAATGGCTGGACGGATGTTGTTGTCCCACAATTACAATCTGCTGGATGCTGCGGTGCCGCCGTTGGAGCGATCGCAGTTTGCCCAGGTATTTGTGGATGGATTGGCAGCGCGAGATGGAATTTCGGCGGTGGCAATTGATCATCCCCACTGGTGTGTTGAGGTAACCTTTGACGGCGACGATGCGGCAGCGGCTGGGCAGGCTTGTGCTGAGGTGTTGCTGGCGGTGCGGCGATCGCAGCGAGGTGATGGTGCATTGCCCTACGACACGCTGGTGTTGGGCGGTATCAAAACCACGCCGGCTACCAGCGCGTCACCGACGGCATTGCAAACGGGAGACTGGGGCGTCGATATTGCGGAAACGGGCGAGGCAGCATCCTTCTTGAAGGACATTAATTGGCTCGCATTGACCGCAATGAAACCTGAGGGGCAAGTGTTTCAGATCGAAGCGATTCGCGGGGAGTTCAAATAGGAAAAATTTCAGGGGACTTATCCTCTATGCCGTTTGGGGCGTTGGTGTCGGTAACCAACTTCGGATTTGGTCAGCGGTAAATTGAACCTGCTCAAGGTGGGGCACATGACCGCACTCAGGCACCCAAACCAGGGTGTTATTGGGCAGGGTTTTGGCGAATTTTTGGGCGTTGGCGGTGCCCAGAATTTGGTCGCGCTCTCCCCATAGCACCAGGGTCGGCTGTTGGATTTCGGCCGTGGCATCCCGCTGAATCGTGTAGCCGCCCTGCTGGGTAAAGGAAATTAGCGCCTCGCTCCATCGGGGCATGGTGACGTGGAGAGCGCCGCAGCGGTAGGCTTCCGGCGTCGCCCAGTTTTGCGGCGCGAAGTAGGCGCGCTGCCCAATGCCGTTACGAACTTTGGGATTGGACAGGAAATTGGTGGCAAATTTACCGATGGGGTCAATTAGAAAGCAACTAGCCAGAGGCTTACCCACAAACCCAGCACTGTCTAGCAACACCAGCTTTTCCACCGCGTCGGGGTAGGCCACTGCAA
>JBCCTE010000390.1:0-3859 GCA_039198915.1 Cyanobacteria bacterium P01_D01_bin.73
CCAGCGCGCCGTCGTAGTCTGCCAGGTGGGCGCGAGCAACGGCGCGGTTTAGGTAGGCTTCCGCGAAGGTGCCGTCGATGGCGATCGCCTGGGAATAGTAGCGCACCGCTCCAGGAAGCGGGGCGACAAAACTATCCCGGAGCGGTGCGCTACTATTCCCAGGCGATCGCCATCGACGGCACCTTCGCGGAAGCCTACCTAAACCGCGCCGTTGCTCGCGCCCACCTGGCAGACTACGACGGCGCGCTGGAAGATAGCGCTCGGGCTCAAACTCTTTTTGAGCAGAAAAACGACGCTGGCGGAGCCGAATCCGCCGAAGTTTTTGCCACGGAACTAAACAAGTATCTCAAGCAAGCCCGTCGTCGGGAACGAGGTGGCAACGGCATCGGCGTCTCCATTATTGAATTTGTGCGCGGTGCAGGCTCGTTCCTAATTCCCCTCCTGCTGTAGTACCCTTCCATTGGCTTGAGCCTCTAAAAGGGGAGTGGCAGCGAGGATGGAAAAGGCAAAATTGCTAACGATAGGCAAAGCAACGACGATGGAAATGGAGCGATTGGAACAGTTGGGACCGTCCGGCAAATGGACCCACGTAGCGTTAGCTGGAAGGCAACGGCTAAGCCTGGCAAGGGCGATGTTGAGAGGGATCTCAAAGGCGATGACTGGTGTTATCTGCCTTGCCACAGCGACGATGCTCCCTAACAACATTCCAGCAGCAGCTCAGCAGCCAGCTCCTGTTCCCCAGAGCCAGCCTAGCGCTCCTGCCAGTGCCCCTTCCATCGACGATCTGTTGGCGCAGGGGGAGGAGCTGGTCAAACGCCAGGATTGGGCGGGGGCGCTGGTGGTGTACCAGCAGGCTGCCCAGCTGGAGCAGGATAATGCGCGGATTTTTGCCACTATCGGCTACGTTCAGGCTCAGCAGGAAAATTATTCGGCGGCGGTGGAGTCCTATCAACGGGCGATCGCTCTAGATGACAAAAATGCCGAGTTTTTCTACGCCCTGGGCAATAGCCTAGCCAACGCTGGTGATTTAAACGGCGCTAAGGGACCACTGCAATCGGCGATCGCCCTCAATGGCAAGCACCTCAACGCCCATCTAACCCTCGCCGCCGTCCTCTACCGTCAGGAAGATTACGAAGGGGCGGTCCAGGCTTACCGGCAGGTGCTGGAGCTATCGCCCAATAGCGCGATCGCCTATGAATTTCTCGGAACGTCCCTGCTTTACCTAAATCAGCTAGACGAAGGCGTCGCCTCCTTGGAACGTGCCATTGAGCTAAACCCCCGCCGTCCCAGCGCCTTAACGAACCTCGGGCTGCTACAGCTCAGCCAGGGGCGTCAGGGAGAAGCGCTCAATACCTTTAACCGCGCAGTTCGCCTCGATCCGCGCAACGTCCAACTCCAGCTACAAATTGCTCAAATCCTGGATCGAAGTGGTGAAAATGTCGGTGCCTTGGCAGCCTATCAACGCGTTGTCAGCATCGACCCCGACCAGATAGAGTCCCACCGTCGCATTGGCGAGCTGCACGAAGAGGTGGGGGATCTGGTGTTAGCAACGATCAGCTACCGTCAGTGGGTCAATGCCACCCCCGATAGTCCTAATGCCCACCTAGCTCTGGGACAAGTACTGGCGCGCCAAAAACGCTACCAGGAAGCCCGGCGCAGTTTACAGCGAGCGCAGGATTTGGGTTCTGCTGAGGCGATCCAGGCGATCGAGGCACTCCCTTAAGCCCCTTCAACGCCAACGCTATTAGGCATAATCAAACGTGCACTTTCTCTGGGCATTCTTGACACTGGGGTAATTTAACCTTCAGTAAAGAAGAGCCTGCGATAATAGCTGAATAGCAGTGAAGCAATTAAAATTGTTGAGCCCGTAAATTGTTTAATCAAAACTAGGGAATAGCAGATGGCGAGTATTAGCAACGGTTCTTCAGCAATTAGCTTATCCAAGCGAGAAATGGAGATTTTGGAGCTGTTGGCATCAGGAATGACCAATCAAGATATTGCTAAATCCCTAGAAATTAGCAAGCGTACTGTTGATAATCATGTCAGCAACATCCTGACAAAAACTCGCACTGAAAATCGCGTTACGCTGGTGCGTTGGGCACTGCAGTGGGGCAAAGTTTGCATCGATGATGTTACTTGCTGCCAACTACCTGTAGCTACCCAAGAAACTGAATAAATGTTCGACTTGGGTACAGCCTCCTTTGGAGCTTTCTACTCTGATTGACCGCTGTAAGGTTATTTTCTTTGAAACTAATTTCGTCAGAAAAGTCTCGTGCACGTGAATTCTGTGAAAACTACGCTCAAAAATGCGATCCAAGAAGCAATTAGCGAGAAGGCGCCGCTGCAACTAGGCATTGAGCGCCTCCCTTTGGCGGTTTACCGGGAAGTGCTGGCCCATCTTCAACAGTTAGAGGGCGTAGATGTGACGCTAATTACGCAGGATTCACAGGAATTTGATTATCTGCAAAGCCAGGTTGGAGGAATTAAGCTATTGCCTGAATCAGCGTCGAATACTGATATTCAAAATAGTGTCGGGAATAATGCTGGGGTGGGCGATCGCCTAGTCGATATCCTGGAACACTATGCCAACCGGTTCGGTCCCTGGATCATAATCGAGTAGTCCATCGACAGAGCCTTAATTACTGGGGAATTGTTGGAAGCTCCCGGCACTGCTGCTAGTTCGTGGCGGCATCGCCACCTTTATCGGCAGCATTTCGGCAGCTATTGCAAATGCCGTGAATCGTCACCTCGTGACTGCTTATGGCATGACCCCCCGGCAAATTTTCAGCCCAGCTAACATTCAACGCATTCCACGGCACATCGATGATGGAGCTACAGCTGGAACAACGGAAATGGTGATGGGGACCAACGTTGGAGTCGTAGCGTGTCACCCCTTCCTCCAACAAAATTTCGCGAACCAGCCCGGCTTCTCGCAGTGAAGACAAAGTGCTGTATATCGTTGCCTTCGATGAAACGGGTAGATCATGATTGAGGTCGATCATGATCTGATCCACCGTGGGGTGGTCACTTCGCTTCAGAAGATTGTCATAGACTGCGACCCGCTGCGGTGTAACTCGTAGTCCTTTACCACGCAGCGCTTCGACGATGGAGCTGGACGTATGGGTATTAGCCATAGCGGCGAATTCACTGACCTGTTCAGTGGAGTCTTAACGTTATGGCAATTATAGCGTCGTTTACCTTCCACCATTTTTCAGGGACTGTTCGGCTAAGGAAAATCGTGCATCCCACCCAGGGAAAACAAGGCACTTGGGACAAGGAGTTGTCTTCTTGTAGGGATTTCCGCTACGGTTCCAGCTATGAATTCGCGTGGTTTTTGCCTCTGCCTGCCCTTCCAAACCCACGCGGTGAGGAGGGGGTAGGATTCGTTTCCCTCGGGGTTTGTGTAATCTTTGGACCGACTAGTTTGTGGAAATAAGTGCTAGGAAATAAATGGATATTGAGTCTGTCTTAGTCTATTTGTTAGGATCAGATTGGAGATGTGGAAACTGTTCCCCAATAAGTGTTTAACCTCTACACAGTTAGAGTTCTGATTATCAGGTTCTTCTAAGCACACCTTTAATTTCAAGGAGAATTTGATGTCGATATCCTATAAGATGCTACTAGATCATTGAAGGAAGCTTGTGAAACTCTACTGCATAAGCAATTTCCCCGAGAGAGAGTTTTTCGACTGCTATTATTGTCACCTTAGAGCTTTGGAATAGGGTTCCCAGCATGTTCGCGCTTGCGTTTGCGAAGGCTTTTGAAGGTCTGTGGAAATTGTGCGAGCTCTTTGTTGAGGATGCCCTTAGGCTGTAAGTCTGGCCTGAAGAGCAAATAGTTTGGATTTTTAATCTGATTC
>JBCCTE010000391.1:0-3852 GCA_039198915.1 Cyanobacteria bacterium P01_D01_bin.73
ATTTGTTGGTACGCTTGCCAGTCCAGCCCGTGTAGGGTGATCCGTTTTTCGCCGGGGGTGGTTTGGGCGATCGCTTTTGGTGGGGATACGACCATCGTGGAGACCCGAGAGGTTGTGATTCTATTTTATTTCTTCTGCTCTGGATTCGAGGGAACCCTGCGAGCATTATTTTCCGAGGTTATTCTAGGAGAACTAGTGAGTTCTAATTCGAGAATTTTAGGAATAGGAAACTTCTCTAGAATTGGGCTATCATTGCCGTCTCTTTAATCTTAATCGATCTCATTCCTCAAGAAATACAGTGTCCCTCACGTCAATTAGCGGTAAATTATTAAGCAGTAATCAGTTGGTTATTAGGGAAAAACATACACAATGAAACAGGAGAATTGGATTCTTTTAGCGTATATCGGGTTTATATTTATCTGGCGTCAAATAGTTTCTTCCATTGAAATCTTAACCGTCCTATCTTCACTGCCTTTATCAGATTATCTACCTCAAAACTCTCCAGTTCTTATTTGGAACCTAATCGTTATAGGGGTTCCTTTAATATTGTTTTTCGAGACCTATATTAAATATCTGATTGTCAATAGGGTTTTGGGAGCAGTGGAGTTCCTCCCTGTGCAATTAGAGTCATTTGATTATGTTGATCAATCAAAATTCAAGAAATACACTATTGATTTTGAGACTTTAGGGTTCAATAGGCTTATTGACTATACAGTCAGCCATCAGGGAGGAGTGGGGCGTGTATTTGTGAACTTGGAATGTCAATGTTTCGCAGAAATTGGTCAAGCAGAACAAGTTCCTATGTTTTGTAGTGTCTCTGGTTGCATGGAGAAGGACTACGCTGTAGCTGTGGCAAATCTATCGATGGGTAAAGATCTAGACTCGGTGGATTACAGCTTCCTTACCGCGCCCGAAATGATTGGTGTTCGGTTAAATACAACATCAGTGGAGCTTTTATTTGAAAGCTTCTTAAGTCTGCGCAGCCGAGTCATGGAAGATCTTGATATTTCTCCCATTCCTTTGAAAACTGCTGAAGATAACTTCGAATTTCTCAGACTTAGGCAAAGACAGAAACGCCAAGCTCTGCTCCGCAGCAGCATAACAGTTCGCCTCATCAAAATGTTTGACTACCGCATTAGGCCCAAGCCTTTTAACCGTTATGAACGAACGTTTTTAGAGACTGGCAAATTCTAGATAAGAATGACTTTCGCCTCAATAGCATCTCCCTGTCTCACCTAAAATCATGGACAAAAGACCACCATTCACTATCAGCTGGCGCGATGAATGGATGTGCCCAAAACTTCACCCATCTCAATGTTTGGCTTAGGTAACAACGCAACTTCACCTGTGTCATTTCAATTATCAAACATTACTCTACAGATCTGGGGCTGAAACTGTACTTTCTGGTAAGGGTTCGGGGACGTCGGGGACATCTTCTTCCGGGGCGGGAGATCGCCACAGAAATACCCCAACAACCAATCCAGCCACCAATGCTGCCGCCGCCACGATCGCCGCTGCCGAACTCGTTGCCCACTGGAATCGCGATCGTTGACTTTGCTTGCGCCGCCGCTCCAGTTTGCGTCCCTCCTCACTATCGCCATAGAGCAACACCTTTGAGGCTTCCGAAAACTCCGACTCCCACACCTTTGGAGCCAACGCTGCATCCCCCTCCGTCGATGCTACTGCCCAAGGATCCGGCACCGAATCCGTATCCACACGCAACCGACAGAGACTCAGCGTCGCCGTCACATTATCGCTACCGTTGCGCCGCACCGCCGCCGACAGCCAATTGCGCAGCCCCATCTCCAACTCAAAATCCCCCCGCAAAATCGCCGGCACATACCGCCGCCAGGATCGCTCTACCCAGTCATCCACGCTGAACCCATCGGAGCAAATCAACAGCAACCCATTCTCATCCACCAAAAACCGCTCCGTGTGGATATTGAGCCGCTCTCCCTCTTTCGTGCCCAGCGCCTGCACCAACGCCTCTCCCCGACTCCGCCCCAACGCATCCCGATAGGGACCGCGCCCATCCAAGGTTTCCTGCCCTGCAAAATCATCATCCACCGTCAGCAACTGACAATGCTCCGCCGTCAGCCAGTAAGCACGACAATCCCCCACGTGGCCTAGGTAAATATCTTGCACCTGTCCCGGAATCTCACATATCGGCTCATTCACCGATTGGGTCACCGACAGCGCCATGGTCAGCGTCGTCCCCATCCGCTGGCGCGCTTCCCGGTACTGCGCCGAATTTTGCGACAACACCAAATTATTGGCCACCCGCATAATGGCGCTAATGCCGTCCCCAATCACTGTGCCGTCGACAAAGTCCGGGTCCGTCGCCACATTGGTCTGCAGTGCCTGCGCCTGAAGGGATAGCGATCGCACCGCCAGCTCGCTCGCCACTTCCCCTTTCTCGTGTCCATCAATGCCATCCCCCACCATGGCAATCAGCCGCCCATCGTTTACCGGCATATCCTGCCCCGACAACGGAAACGCTGCATCCTCGTTTTGCACCCGCTCCGACCCCGCATCGGTCAGCCCCACACTTTCGCAGCGCAAGTTGTAGGCCACCTGCTGCGATCGCACCAACTTCTCATGCCGCTCAAGTGCCGCCGCCGGAGTTAACTGCCCCTGGCGAATCTCCTCGAAAATCTCCTGTAACTGCGTCACCAAACGCTTCGCCGCCTCCATCTCTGTGCGCGCCGCTACCCCAGTCAGCCACGCGTACCAAAGATCGCCAAACTTCCGCCAGGTGGGCGTAACGCTGGTGGCTACCTGGGATGGCAACATCGCCTCGCCACCATTAGCAGTGCCATTCTCCAAAATCCGCAGCCAAATCCGCCCGCCTTGCACCCGCACGTTCTGGGCAGACAGCACCGTCATCTCCACTCCAGCGCCAGCCAACACCGGCCACAACTTCAATAGCTGCAAAAACCACGACGTTCGTCGCAGCGATCGCGCCGTCCCCCAAGCATCCGCCAGCGTGGGGTACAGCTTTCCTGTCCGATCAATGGGCGCATTCTCTAACAGCACCACGTCCGTAATCGAATTTTCGCCCCCCATGGGACAGGCTCCATACACCCGAGGCACGTGGAACGGGTGGCGGTGCAGCTTCATATAGGGGCGGGCGATCTCTGGCCAATCCGGCAACATCCACGGATCGGTATGGGGCTGAGTGTCAAGCCAAATGGATGGAGCCTGTACAAAGTAGCGCCCTGCCAAAAAGCTACCCACAGGAATCGCTGCCGCCACATCCCCCAACGCCCATAAATACCGATAGTCCAACGGCTCCTGGCAATCTGCACACGCCTCACGCCCCACCACATTCTGCGGATTTTTGCAGCGGGGGTTAGCGCAAAACAGAGGAATTGAACCAGAAGCCGGAGAAACACCCATGGGCTACTCAATAAGAAGGCAGTAAGAAAGCAAAAAAATACCGTAACGCCACTGATTTTAGCCGCGATCCTTACGATACGTTTCTTCCGTTGCAAATTTGATCCCAATTGCAAAGGACACTTGATTGTAACGGTTGCGATTACCGTCACGGCTTAAGGGCACCCCAAGGCAAATTTCGCGTTAGAACAGAGATAGACAAGTGGCGATCGCCAGTGGATTATCCGCACGGCAATGCGCCGAAAAATCACTCAGTAAAGCCCCTAAACCCATGGTCTTAATTTGGCTGCTAATCGGCCTTGGACTGCTCGCCATTGAATTAGTGGTGCCCACCGCCTTTGTATCAACGGTAATGGGCGTCGCAGCCCTCGGTGTCGCGGCGCTGTCCCTGGTATTTCCGTGGGTTGCCGGTCAAATTATGGTGTGGATGCTGTTATCGAGTGGCTTAGCCTGGGG
>JBCCTE010000392.1:0-3852 GCA_039198915.1 Cyanobacteria bacterium P01_D01_bin.73
CGCTCGCATTGCATTAGCCGGCTTACTTGCCCTCAATCTTCCCTTCGCCTTCGCTGACCGCAGCGATGCCCAAGTTGTTAAGGCGCTAGATACGTTTCAGTGTGAAAAAGTCCAAGGGTATCACGCCACCATGGCGGTGCAGCACTCTGGGCAGCGTGCCCCCATGATTGTGTGGGCTAGTCAGGAATTTAGCGATTCAGGATATACCCCTGAGCGGCGCTGTCGGGAAGTGACCCAGCGATTGAATCAGGCGCTGGAGGAAAACGGAGGGCGACTTCAGAATCTCTTCCTGACGGTGGGACCAGTGAATCGCCATATGGTCCTTTGCCACGTCAGCAATACGCGCCGTGGCTGCAATCGCAATAACGTTCTGTTTACCCTCAGCCAAAGCAATCGGCGGGCGGAAAATCCCACCGAAATGCTCAGCCGGATGTTCAATACCGAAGCCTTGAGCAGCGGTAATCCCATTCAGCAATCTGGTGGGCAGCCCTATGTCAGCCTGGAAACCTTAGTTAACGGACTATTTTAGGGTTCAATCCTGATGGTTCAATTCCGGCGACTTGGAAATTTTCGATCTCACGACATACGGTCGATGGTGCGATATTGAATTGCTTCCGCGACATGATTAGCCTGCATCGTTGACGTACCTTCAAGGTCGGCAATGGTGCGGGCTACTTTTAGGATGCGATCCGTGCCCCGTGCCGATAGACCCAGGCGGCGAATGGCGTTTTCTAGCAGCATTCGGCTGCTGTCGTCGAGGGCGCACCATTTTTGTAGCTGCTGGCTGTCCATTTCTGCGTTGCACTGGGTGGCTGTGCCCTGGAAGCGGGCGATCGCCACCCCCCGCGCCTTTTCTACGCGATCGCGCACTGGCTCCGACGCTTCTCCCCCCCGCTGTCGGGTAATTTCCTCCGGCTTCAGGCGATTGACCACCACCTGCAGGTCAATGCGATCCATCAGCGGTCCTGACAGTTTTGCCCAATACTGCTCCCGCTGTCGTGGCGTACAGGTACAGGGGTTGACGGTGTCGCCGTAGTAGCCGCAGGGGCAAGGGTTGGTGCTGGCGACGAGGGTGAATAGGGCGGGGAACTGCACGGTTTGGCGGGTGCGAGAAATGGTGACAAACCCTTCCTCCAGGGGCTGGCGCAAAAATTCTAGGACGTCGCGCTTAAATTCCGTTAGCTCGTCCAGAAACAGCACGCCACGATGGGCAAGGGAAATTTCGCCGGGCTTGGGATAGCTGCCGCCACCCACTAGGGAAGGTCCCGATGCGGAGTGGTGGGGGCTGCGGAAGGGGCGTTGGGTAACCAAGGAGCCGCGATCGCGCAATAACCCCGCCACGGAATGGACCCGCGTCACCTCCAGTGCTTCCGCAAAACTCAACGGCGGTAAAATTCCCGGTAATCGTCGCGCCAACATGGTCTTACCGCTGCCGGGGGGACCAACGAACACAAGATTGTGACCACCTGCTGCCGCAATTTCCAACGCTCGTCGCGCCAACGCCTGCCCCTTAACATCTTTCAAATCCAGCGCATACTGATACCCTTCCCGCAGCTGCGCTAGCCCGTCCACATTTACGGGGACCGCCGATCGCCCACCGTTCAAAAACTCCACCACGTGGGTCAAATGCTCAAAGCCGTACACCGTCAGCCCTTCTACGACGGCAGCTTCCTTGGCATTGGCAGCGGGCACAATCAAATGGGTAATGCCCAATGCCTTAGCAGCGGCGGCGATCGCCACAACCCCAGAAACAGGACGGAGGGAGCCATCCAAAGAAAGCTCACCCAAAAATAAATAATCGTTGAGGGGGTTAGTCTCGAGCTGCTCCGACGCCGCCAGAACGCCAATAGCAATGGGCAAATCGAAGCTGGGACCTTCCTTTCGTAGATCCGCCGGCGTGAGATTGACAATAACTCGACGGACGGGGAAAGCAAATCCAGCGTTTTTAACCGCCGCTTTGACCCGCTCTCGCGACTCCTGCACTGCCGTATCAGGCAACCCCACCACCGCCATCGCCGGCAGCCCCCCGGACACATCAACTTCGGTGCCCACCTTAATTGGGTCAATTCCCACAAGGGCCGCACTCCACACCCTGGCTAGCACTGATACCCCCTGCCCCGTCGCAACATCTCACCTATTATGGCAAGGCCCAATAGGACTTCAGTGCATTTAAAGTGCATCCATAGAGATTCGCCTGATTCAAAATGAAAAGTCTCCGCAAAACTAAACGCCGGAGCAGAGCCCCGGCGTTCAGACAGCAAATGTGTTGGAGTGAAACTTAACCTAGTGAGAAGCCCTCTTTAGCTTGGGCTTTTCAAATCTGGAGTCCGTCAACAATCTAGGTGGGATTGTCTACAGGTTGCCGCCTCGGAATGCAAGGATAAAGACGATAACCGGACCAGCAATAATGATGAGCCCGACTGAGGTTAATTGGAGCACCACTGTCCAGTTGATGCCACTCAAAAGATTCAAAGCTGCGTCCATAGTTATGCCATTCCTCCCAAGCCAGGTATTTAATAGTTTTTTCAGGCGTATAAGTGTTGATTCTACCCCGCCTGTGTATTCACTCAGACAATTCGTCTTAGAATAGCCCCGACAATACTAGAGCAATCCCTTGATTCTTCTAAGAAAGTTAACAAAAGACAATCAATACAATTCATGGGAACAGCGCCTAGAAAAACACTAGGACAATAATTACGAGAGATAGTTGCAGAGTTATGGCCGAGTGGAAGTGTATTGAGAAATGTGGCGCGTGTTGCTACCTGGAGCCTAGCGATCGCCCGGACCTAGACGCTTACCTGCCACCGAAGGATTTTCAGCATTACCTGAGCATGGTGGGGGAGGACGGCTGGTGCATTAACTTTGACCGGGATAAGCGCCGCTGCAAAATTTATAGCGATCGCCCATGGTTTTGTCGGGTGGATGCGCAAACCTTCAAGGAGATGTTCGCCATACCCGAGTCGGAGATGGATGAGTTTGCGATCGAATGTTGCTACGAACAAATTGGTACGGTCTATGGCGATCGCAGCCCAGAAATGGAGCGCTACTGTGAAGAAGTTGACCTAAGCGTTGAAAACGCCTGAAACTTGAAGACGTCCGAAATCCCGGGAAATGCCAGACGAGGATGGTCAAAGGAGACAGTAAAACAAGAATAAGATTTCCTTGAAACGGGCGAAGACCTTAAAGTTAATTCAGGTTTAGCTGACCTTAAGGTTTAGATCCCGAACCAAAGCTAAAAAGATTACAATTACGCCCACTACCGTCAGAATCCGCGTCTATGCAATCCCCAACCAACTCCCCAACCGTTACCCCTCTGCCAGACTGGAGCCAAAGCGCTGCCGAGGACTCCGCCTTGTCCGAAAAATTACAGGATCAGGCTCAGTGGAACGGCGAAGTGTATCAGCTATTAATAGATCTAAGCGGCTTTAGCTTGAGCGAATATTCGGAGCAGGTTAACAACCTGGATAAAATCGCCACCTTGGCACAGCGGGCAATCATGCTGGCCCAGAAAGCGAAGCCGCTAACGGAATCCCTGCGGGAAGACTAATAGTCGGCGTAGCACCGTCGTTGTCGTCCCTGTGTTAGCAATTTGTTTAGCAATCTGTATTTAAAACTTGCGAAGTATGGATACCTTAGCTGCCATTAAGGCTCGCCGCTCGGTTAAACATTACGACCCCGAGCACAAGATGACTGACGAGGAGATTCAGCAGTTGCTGTCTCTCGCGGTCCTGTCTCCAACGGCGTTTAATATTCAAAACTGGCGATTTGTGGTGGTTTCGAACCCGGAACTGCGACAGCAAATTCGTGAAGTGGCTTGGGATCAAGCGCAGGTAACTGAGGCATCGCTGCTGC
>JBCCTE010000393.1:0-3821 GCA_039198915.1 Cyanobacteria bacterium P01_D01_bin.73
CAACTTGGCAACCTGCTATATAAGACGAATTCTAGGTAGGCAAGCAGATAACATTGAGCTGGCAATCACAGCTTTCGAAAAGGCTCTACAAGTTCTCACTCAAGATGATTTTCCTTTTCAATGGGCTAATGTTAATGACAACCTGTCAATGGCTTACATAAGGCGTATCCAAGGTGACAGAGCTAAAAATATTGAGATGGCAATTACTGCTTCTCAAAAAGCTATGCGAGTCTTTACTCAAGATGCTTTTCCCAGGCAATGGGCAAATGCCACAAATGGATTGGCTGTGGCGTATTCGGATCGGGATCAAGGAGAAAGGGAGATCAATATTGAGAAGGCAATTTCCTTACATAAGGAAGCTTTGTCAGTATATACTCGAGACGCTTTTCCTATAGATTGGGCGATGACCCAAAATAATTTAGCAGTTAGCTATCGTGAACGAATTCGAGGAGACCGAAAAGATAACCTTGCAGAGGCGATAGCTTTCTTCAAACTTGCCCTTAAGGTTTATACCCAAGATGCACTTCCCGATGACTGCCGCCGAAGCTCACTGAATTTGGGAAACGTGCAGGTCAGTATCGGTTGTTGGTCAGATGCCATCTCTGCCTATGAAATTGCAATAGACGCGTCAGATAATCTCTATCAAGCATGTCTAATGCTGGAGGGGCGATTTGGAGAGTTGCGAGACAATAGGGATCTCTTCAGTCGAGCTACCTACGCTTACGGGCAAACTGACGAATGGTCTCAGGCGATCGCAACCATTGAACGAGGACGGGCGCGGGGGCTTAGCGACTCTCTGCAACGCGATCGCGCCAACCTAACCCAACTACAACAATCCAATCCGGAGCTGCGGAATCGCTACGGGGAAATCACCAACCAATTGCGCAACCTGGAAGCCATTCAACGGACGGACCAATTGATGGGCGATCGCAATGCCATTACCCCAGAAGCACGGCGCAACGAAGCCCAACGGCTAAACCGGGAACTGACCGAAACCCTGGAGCAAATTCGTGAGGTTCCTGGCTACGAAAAATTCCTACAGCCGCCTACTTTTGACGACCTAAAACCCAGCTTCCGCGCCGATAATCCTCTTATTTACCTCATCACCACGCCCCAGGGTAGCCTTGCTCTAATTGCCCTGCCTGACCGCATCGACCACCTTTGGCTCGACGATTTCACCACAGAGACCCTTAACGAACATCTGCAAACCTGGCTCGATGCCTATAATCAACGGCGGGATGATAACCATCGCTGGCTAAGCACCATCGAAACCATTACGGGACAACTGTGGCAACCGGTCATGGAGCCTGTGGTCAAATACCTTAAGGACCACAACCAGCAGCGGGCAACCCTAATTCCCACTGGACTTCTTAGCCTGCTCCCCCTCCACGCTGCCTGGACCGAAGACAAAACCACCCCCACCGGCAAACGCTACGCCCTCGACGAAATCTGCTTTACCTACGCCCCCAACGGTCAATCCCTAACGGCGGCGCGAGAAGTGGCTCAAAATCATCCGGCGCTGGATAATCTGCTGGCAATTGAAAATCCAACCGGTGACCTCCCCAACACCCACCGGGAAATCGAAACCGCTGTTCAGTCGTTTGCTGACAAAACCATTCTGCCTGGGCAACAAGCTACCGTTGAAGCGGTCAAAACAGCTTTGCCCCAAACAGCGATCGCCCACTTCGCCTGCCACGGCACCGCCAACCTCAACGAACCGTTGCAAAGCGGATTAAAAATGAGCGATGGGCTGCTGACGTTAAACGATTTATTTGCGCTGAAATTGACTGGGGGCGATCGCACCGGAATCCGCCTCGCCATCCTCTCCGCCTGCGAAACCGGACTCCCTGGATTGGAGCTGGCTGATGAGGCGATTGGTTTGCCTACTGGGTTATTGCAAGCGGGCGTTGCCGGAGTGTTGGCATCCTTGTGGTCTGTGGATGATCGCAGCACTGCCCTACTGGTAGAAGCGTTCTATCATTTCTGGCGCACCGAAAAGCTGGAGCCCCCCGAAGCTCTGCGCAAAGCTCAACAATATTTGCGGGATAGCACTGCCGCTGAGCTAAAAGCCGGTATTCAGGCTAATCGTGACGGTCGGGGCGATCGCAAAGTTCTTGCAGTGGGAGGGAAGAAGTTATCAGAGCGTCTTCAGTACGAGCATCCTTTTTACTGGGCAGGCTTTAGCTATTTTGGCGTCTAACGATTCAGAAGCGGGCTCCTTGCCGAGACCAGCTTCTTTTTCCTGGCACGTAGTGGGGCATGTTGATCGCGGGAACACTAAGTGTGCTCCAAATTTGAGAGTCGAAAATCATGAAATCAAAACGAGTTCTTTTTGCCGCGATCGCCGCTGCTCTGACCGGTGCGGTGCTAACGCCAGTGATCCAGAATGGGGCGATCGCCCAAGCCACCGACGCTGAATCCCTCGTCGCTTCGGGAAGTAAAAGCAACGCTCGAAATTACTTCACCACCGCCCTCGAAGTCCACAATCGCTATCGTGCTCGCCACGGGGTTCCGGCGCTGGCTCGCGATCCTCGGTTAGAGCGGTCCGCTAGAACCTGGGCGTCGAAGATTGCCAAGAAGGGGAAGCTTGAGCACAGTGGCGCGGGCGATCGCAACAATGCAGGGGAAAATCTCGCCTTTTTCGCCAACTCTGCTCCAATTCCCTGGCGGGTAGCAGTGGAGCGAGCCGTAGGCAATTGGTACAACGAGATCGGGAGTTATAACTACAGTCGCCCTGGCTTTGCGGCGGGCACGGGACATTTCACCCAAGTGGTCTGGAAAAATAGCACTAGCTTGGGATGTGGCGTAGCGGAGGGAGAAAAAATCACTCGAGGCTCAACCCAGCTCAACACCTACTACGTCGTTTGCCACTATGGTCCCGCCGGCAACGTTCAGGGGCAATTCCCGGAAAATGTCCTGCCCTCCCGTTAGCGCTCTCTGCCTATTCCTTCCCCAGCCACTGCTCCAGGCGTTCCTTCTGGGCTGGGGTGGGATCTTTGAAGGGCACCAGGGTGTATTTGGTGGGCTGGCGATCGCCCAAAGTAATCTTAAATTCCACCAGCTGATCCGACTTGAAGCAGGTCAAGGTAATGGAATCGCCCGGCTGATAGTCCCGCAGCCGCTCCAGCAGCTTGCCGCCCATTACCCTCAGACCATCAATGGCGAGGATTTCATCGTTGGGGTCGATACCGGCGTTATAGGCAGGCGAATCCAATTCCACAAACTTTGCCGCGACGCGACCGCCCACCGCTTTGGGACGAATACCGAGATGGGGAGGCTGAGATTCGGCGTTATTTTTTAGCTCAATGCCGAATTCCGCCAGGGTTTCCGCCAGGGGCAGCCGCTCGGTGGTGTAAAGATACCGGTGCATCAGATCCGATAAATCTTCGCCCGCTACATCGTTCAGCACCGTCTGGAGTTCCTCGGGGGTGTAGCCGATTTCGTCTTTGCCGAAGTCTTCCCATAGCCGATGGAGCACGTCGTCGAAGGAGCGATCGCCCTCAGAGTTCATCCGAATCCGCAGATCCAGCAACAGCGTTACCATTGCCCCTTTCACGTAATAGGAAATTTGGTTGTTGCCGCTGTGGGCTTCCTGGCGATACAGCTTAATCCAGGCGTCATAGCTAGACTCTGCCAGAGGCTGCACCTTGCGACCGGGGGTGTACAGATAGCGGGTCATTTCTATCCCCATGTGGTGGAGATAGGTTTTGCGGTTGTAAATACCTGCCCACAAAGGGATTAGGGGATCGTAATAGCTGGTTACCCCTTCGCAGAACCACAGGGATGGCGTGTAATTTTCCTGGTCGTAATCGAAAACTTCC
>JBCCTE010000394.1:0-3808 GCA_039198915.1 Cyanobacteria bacterium P01_D01_bin.73
CCGTCAGACTGCCGACGATGGTTGGATCCCGGTTTATCAAACAATCTATCGCGCCATCGATGTGCTCCTCAGCTCGCAGCAGCGCCAATAGAGAAGCTACATCACCCCCAGGATCTCAAGATAGAAAATCACGAGACAGGCAATCGCGAAACAAAAAGCTGCCCGATGCAATCAGGGATATTGTGCGCAGTTTGTGTAGCAATTTCTGCGAATTTTGCTAGCGAAATTGACTGGCTGATTGCTGGCTAGATTCACTGGAGATCGTCCCCGCTCTGTGCAGTCTATTGCTGCGTTTCTTTAAGAATTAGTACAGGCAAAATTGCATCTGTCACGCAGACCCTGTCCTAGCAAAATGAAGCAGTTAATCTAAGAGTAGCCTTGCGATCATTTTCCCATTCACCCCTGCTTGTAGGTATGGCTCTATCCCCCATTCCATCAGCCATTTCCGCCACCGGATTGGCTCAATCCCCTGCTAACGGCTCCACCAAAAATCGGATGACCATTTCTTCCCGCGCCCGCCTGTTGACCAAAGCTCTGAGCTTACCCTTGGGAGCCCTGTTGGGGCTGGGATTATTGGGCAGCGTCAACATCGCCGCCGCCATTCCCGTTGCCCCCCAAGCTCAACGCAGCAGCGCCGAAGAAACCAATATTCGGGTTTATCAAAAGGCCAGCCCGGCGGTAGTGTCCATTGAAAGCGGGCGCTCCACCGGCAGCGGCGTCATTGTCGATAGCAACGGCTTGGTAATTACCAATGCCCACGTGGTGCGGAACGCTCGCCGCAGCCCAGTTACGGTGGTGTTGTCGGATGGGCAACGCTACAACGCTCGACTTCTGGGCGTAGGGCAGGATGGGCTGGATCTGGCGCTATTGAAGGTTGAGGCGACGAATTTGCCGACCGTTGAGTTTGCTCCGACGGGATCGGTACAGGTTGGGCAGCGGGCGTTTGCGATCGGGAATCCCTTTGGGCGATTCCAAGGAACCTTTACGGCGGGGTTGGTCAGCCGTTTAGATCAGCGGCGAGGATTAATTCAGACGGACGCGGCAATTAATCCAGGCAATTCCGGAGGGGCTTTGCTGGACAGTCAGGGGCGATTGATTGGGATTAATACGGCGATTTTCACCGGGCGCTCCGACGGCAATATTGGCATTGGCTTTGCGATTTCGACGGAACAGGTACAACCGTTCCTGGCGTCTGCCCGTTCTGGTCAGCTTCCCACCGCCGCACAGGGAGGACAAAACAGCCAGCCGCTGTCTCTTAATGGTTCAACAGTTCGCGGCGGGCTACAGAGGAGCGATCGCCAACTCTCCTTTGACAATAGCTACTACGACACCTACGTTTTCGAGGGACAGGCGGGGCAGCGAATTAGTGCTGAACTTACCAGTTCCGAGTTTGATCCCTACCTGATTTTGCTGGACTCTAACGGGCGCGATTTGGTGCAGTCTGGTCCCCGTAATGGTGGTGATACCGCACGTTTGGAGGGAACCCTGCCCAGCAACGGCACCTACCGGATCTATGTCAATAGCCGTCGACCGGGGCAGACGGGAGCCTATGCTTTGCGGGCACAGTTGGGTGGCAATTTATCCGCTCGGCGATCGCCCCAGCCGGAACCGGGCAGCCCCTCCGATCCCAGCGTGCTCTTTAACCACGCCGGTCAGTTGGACGGTAATTCCCGCACCCTAAATCGAGACGGCAGCGCCTTTGAAGACTATTACTTCCGTGGGCAGGCGGGGCAGCGGGTCGTGATTGATCTTGATAGCCCCGACTTTGATACTTATCTGGTGCTGGTGGATCCTAGCGGTGAACTGCTGGGGAGCAATGACGATCGCGCCGAGCGGAACACGAACTCCACCATTGAAGTGGTGCTGCCGGTGGACGGCGCCTACCGAGTTATTATCAATGCCTACGAAGCAGGACAGATGGGGCGCTATCAGCTTGTGGGGCGCAAACAGGAGGGGCGTCGCAGTCGCCGCTAAGATATCGCTGGAGCAATAATTAAAACAATGCCAAAACAATAATTCAGCGTTAAAGCCGGCGTTCAGAATCCAATGCCCACGTTAAGTTAATCTAGGTGACCGGAGTTGCCCAAGGCATCTTAGACATTACTTGAGAGTCGAGAGGGGATTAAGAATGCAGTTGCACGCTGTGGAAACAACCGCGATCGCTTGGTCTGGAATGGGGTTGGCGATCGGGCTGTGGGAAGGACAAACGGATTTGTCGGGAGATTGGGCAGCTTTGGATGAGCGCCTAGGCGGAACCCTGTCGGAAATTATCGAAGAGGCGTCCTTTACCGGTAAGTCAAAGAGCGTTCTGGCGGCGCGGGTTGGATCCGGCGACGTGCGCAAAGTAATTGTGGTGGGCTTGGGTAATCCAGACTCGGCAGATTTCGAAACTCTGCGGCAGGCAGCGGGGGCTGTGGCTAAGCGGGCGCGTTCGGAAAAGTGCGATCGCCTCGGTATCGCGCTGCCCATGGTTAGCGACGACGCAGCCGGCAGCATTCAAGCCATCAGCGAAGGCATTCAACTGGCGCTATACAAGGACAATCGCTTTAAGTCTGGGGATGACGACAGCGATAAAAAGGTGACTCCGGAAACCATTGAACTGCTGTTGCCGGAGGTAGATGGGGCGATCGCTACAGCAGCCCTCTCCCAGGCAGACTCCGTTGTCGCGGGCACTATCCTGGCTCGCGAGCTGGTTGCCGCCCCTGCCAATGTGGTCACCCCCGTCAGCATGGCGCAACTAGCCAAGGATATGGCGCAGGAGCACGGTCTAGAGGTGAAAGTGCTGGGGCTGGCCGAGTGCGAAGCCTTGGAGATGGGATCATTTTTGGGTGTTGCTCAGGCGTCCGACTTGCCGCCGCAGTTTATTCACCTCATCTATCGCCCCGAGGGCACACCGCGTAAAAAGGTAGGCGTTATTGGCAAAGGACTCACCTTCGACTCCGGCGGCTTGAACATTAAAGCTGGAGCCGGCAGCGGCATCGCCATGATGAAAACCGATATGGGTGGCGCTGGGGCAACCTTCGGTGCTGCTAAGGCGATCGCCCTGCTGAAGCCAGATGTGGAGGTGCACTTTATCTCCGCCGCCACAGAGAATATGATTAGCGGTCGGGCGATGCGTCCGGGAGATATTCTCACCGCCTCCAACGGCAAAACCATCGAGGTCAACAACACCGACGCCGAAGGACGCTTGACCCTTGCCGATGCGCTGGTCTTCGCCGATAAGCTGGGACTCGACGCCATGGTGGATCTGGCGACCCTAACCGGAGCCTGTGTCGTTGCCTTGGGTAACTCCATCGCCGGTGTTTGGAGCTCCGACGAGGAGCTTGCCAATAACCTGGTGGATTCTGGCAAGCAGGCCGGGGAAAAGCTATGGGCAATGCCGATGGAACCCAGCTATTTTGATGGACTTAAGTCGGTCGTTGCGGATATGAAAAATACCGGACCTCGCCCCGGCGGAGCTATCACCGCATCCCTCTTTCTCCAGCAGTTTGTGGACAAAACCCCGTGGGCACACATCGACGTTGCTGGTCCCGTCTGGACCGACAGCGGCTCCGGCATTCATCCAGCAGGCGCAACGGGTTTCGGCGTACGCACCCTGGTCAACTGGGTTCTGTCTTAAATTGCATGTTTAGTTAGGGCATCTCATCGAGAATGCCCCAACTATTTCGAACTCGCGTTAAATATGACCGGGATGATCGCCACATAAAACTGTGATTAACCGCCTGGATAGATTGCCAATGAAAGTGTTAATCACGGGGAATTCAGGGTCAGGAAAAACAACGCTAGCAAGAAAACTAGTTAATACCTA
>JBCCTE010000395.1:0-3796 GCA_039198915.1 Cyanobacteria bacterium P01_D01_bin.73
ATTCAACGGTTAATACTACACCATTGAATCTATGGGAATCTGCTGCTGTCTTGCGAAGGGGCAAGCGTTTAAAAAGCAGCGCGTTGGGTTGGTTGGCTGATTGTCTACCTCAGAGACCGCTAGCCTCCGAAACACGGACACGTGCCCTATCTAGTAGCCGTTGGATGCGATCGCGCCTCAGGTCCCACGCCTTTACTGAGCCGTCTTCGTAACCTGCCGCGATCGCCGTGCCATCAGAATTAAACTGAGCATCTCCGATACCTCCAGAGTCCCCGTCAGGAGCATCGATAAAGCCCCGCACCCTGCCCGTTTCTACATCCCAAATTTTGATAGTCCCCTCGCTAAAAGCCGCAAGCATCTTACCGTCGGGACTGAAAATAGCCCTCCCTGAATCGATAAAACCGGCGTTCTCCAAAGTGCGTAGCTCCTCACCAGTTTCCACGTCCCACAGTGTTATGAGTCTGTAAGAAGAGGACGCGAGGAGCTTACCGTCCGCACTGAAGTTGACTTCCGCAAACTTGCTGGATTCCTTATGTTGTAGGTGATAGACTTCAGCCCCTGTTTGCGCATCCCATACTTTCACCACCCCGTCTTCATGAATAGCGGCAACAAGGCTGCCCGCTAGATTAAGCGCGGTGTTGGTCACATTGACGGAATGCCGCTTAAAAGTGCGCAGTGTCTTTCGAGAATTGACGTCCTTCAAAACGGCGGCATTGTAGAAAACCTCCTTGCCCTCCTCACGTATCAGTGACTCATCGGCGACGATATTGCTGTTGGTATTTGTGCCTTGATTTAAGGGAACGTCTGCTTTACCCTCGATCCTCTGCAGCTCCCTGCCCGTAACGGCGTCCCAAATCTTCGGTGTCGCATATTTCGCATATTCTCCAGTGCTGGAGATAATCGTCTTATCGTCGGGGCTAAAAGCAACGCTAGCAACAGTCTCGGTGTGCCCCGAAATTGTGCTTAATTCCTCACCGGTCACAACGTTCCATAACCGCACCGCCTTCCCCTGACCGATCGCCAGGGCGTTGCCATCGGGGCTGAAGGCCACAGCATCAACGCGGGACTCCCCCCAATTCAGCAGGGTGCGTAATTTTTCCCCCGTTTCTGGATTCCACAGGGACACAACTCCACCGATATTACCGATCGCCAGGGCATCACCATCAGGACTAAACGCCAGGCTTGCGATGGTCTGCTCCTCCGCCTCAAAAGTACGGAGCATTTCCCCAGTCTTCGCATCCAATATTTTGATACGGCTGGGAAAATCATCACGGGCGATCGCAACAATGGTGCCATCAGAGTTAAACGTTGCTGGCAGTGTGGATAGCTTTCTCCCTTCCTCGAGGTATAAACGTTCGCCAGTCTGTACATTCCAGAGCCTAACCCTTTGCCCATTGGTATCCATAATGGTGCTGCCATTGGGACTAAAACGGGCGGCTCTAACTCCATCTTCTAAGCCCCTCTTGGAGTATTCTCCGAAGGTGCGGACCAGCTCCCCCGTTTGCACGTCCCACACCTTGACGGTGCCATCGTCGGATGCAGACAGAATGGTGCGACCATCGGGACTAAAACTAGCGTCCTTGACGAAATCTATGTGCCCGTCGTTGCCGTTAGGAGCAGCATCACTGGTCTTGATACAGTTCTTCGGATCGCACAATTCAAGGGTACGTCTCAGCTTGCCGGTCGCTACATCCCACAGCTCCACGACGCCATAGGGGGAAACGACAAGAATGGTGCTGCCATCAGGGCTAAAACTAACCTCCTCAATAAGGCGGTGTTGTCCCTCAAACGTGCGCAGAATTTCACCGGTCCTTGCATCCCATAACCGAGCGATCGCTAAATCTTCTGCGCTGGAAGAGTCGCGTTTATGGGCGGCAACAGAGGCAACGAAGGTGGCGCCATCGGGACTAAAGCGTAAATTACTGATTTGATTTGATAGCGGCGTGCTTTCCTCGGCTGTGACCAGTTCTTTACCGGTTTCCCTGTCCCACAACTTCATGACGCGATAGCCGGAAGCGGAGAAGAGGGTGTTGCCGTCAGGGCTGAAAGCAATACTTTGCACTTCGCCTTTGGAATAGCCTTTGGGACTACGGCGGGCGTTGAAGCGTAAGGTGCTGGTGACGTTGTCGATATTCGGTAGGGCTCGAGCTGCGGTTTGAGGCGATCGCCCCCGCTCTGCATCTGCCTGCCAGAACGTTTTCCACGCGATCCCCCCGCCCAATGCAACGGCGATCGCCAGCACAATAGCCTTTCCGCCAATCACCTGCTTAGACTTACCCATTGCCCGTCCCCAACGCCTGTACTCCTTGTAAGAGCAAGGGTAGTTTGGGCGGCGGCACCGCTTCAGGGAATAGGGGCAATTGATAAATTGGACGCTTCTTTTTGTGGGGGGGAGAGGGCTGGGCAGACAACCGGCTATCTGTCTGTACCTGTGGCGATCGCCAACGATGTCCCACTTAAATAGAAGCAACGAATGGAAAAACGCCTTGAACGAAGCCCTTAGATAGAGTGGCTTTGCAAAAGACTCTCAAAAAACGCGCCACCAGGGAATTAAGCCAATGCCAGAAGCTTTTGTCAGTCAGGTACAGCCCGCCCTTGAATTTATTCCCCCCAATTTTTCCGGGCCCGTGCGGTGGGTAGTGAACCGCGCGCTGCCCTGGTGGCTTAAGCATCAGCTCAATATTGCCGAAATCGATACGGAAAATGCGGGGACGCTGGTGCAGCTATACCAGCAGTTTCAAGCCAAGCAAATTCGGCTCGTTATCGCGTTTCGCCATCCTCAAACCACCGACCCCTTTTGCCTAGCGCATCTATTTTGGAACGCCGTGCCCCAGGCTGCTCGCGATCGCAATATCACCTTTGCCGGTCCCCCATGGATGCACAGCCACTTTATGTATGACCGCGGCATACCCCTGTGGGCAGGCTCCTGGGTGACCTGGCTGCTGTCCCACCTCGGCGGCACGCCCATTATGCGCGGCAAAGTGGATCGCCCCGGTCTAAAGTCCGCCCGTGATTTGCTGCTGGACGGGCAATTTCCCCTCACCGTTGCCCCGGAAGGCGCGACCAATAACCACAGCGAAATCGTCAGCCCCCTAGAGCCCGGCGTTGCCCAGCTTGCCTTCTGGTGTGACTCTGATTTGCGCAAGGGCGATCGCTCCGAACAGGTGATTGTGGTGCCCGTGGGATTGCAGTACGGCTATGTGGAGCCCCCCTGGACTGCCATTGATCAACTGCTCGAGGAGCTGGAAGCGGACCTGAATATCACTCACTCGCCCGATTTGGCAGCGTCGGTAGCTGAAACCCGCTACCGGCGACTGTACCGCTTGGGGGAGTCCATGTTGGATTTGATGGAAAATTTCTACCGGGACTTTTATCAGCGATCGCTCCCCGAGGTAACCGAAACTGACCCGAATCAGAAATTTGCCCAGCGGCTGCAAAATCTATTGGACGCGACCCTGACCGTTGCCGAGGAATATCTCAACGTCAAGCCGCGCGGCACCGTGGGCGATCGCTGCCGTCGGCTGGAGCAAGCGGGGTGGGACCGGATTTATCGTGCGGATCTGCCGGATATGTCACCGGTCGAGCGGGGGCTTGCCGACTGGGTTGCCCGCGAAGCCAGCTCGCGCATGGGACATATGCGATTAGTGGAAAGATTTACAGCGTCTCGGCAAATCGCTCGGCGCTGGGTTTTTCACGCACGTATTTGCCGGTCACCGCTGTAATTCTTTCCACTAATCGCATATGTCCCATGCGCGAGCGGGCTTCGCGGGCACCCCAGTCGGCAAGCCCCCGCTCG
>JBCCTE010000396.1:0-3792 GCA_039198915.1 Cyanobacteria bacterium P01_D01_bin.73
CCGGCGCACTGACCCTGGTGTTACCGTCGAGCGATCACGTCCCCCTCAACGTCCACCGCCTCAATCCCACCAGCGTCGGCATCCGCATCCCAAATCACCCTGTTGCCCAGGAAATTTTGCGGGAAACCGGCGTCTTAGCCACCACAAGCGCCAATCTGTCGGGCAAACCACCGCTACGGACCCTGAAGTCCATTGCCATGTCATTTCCTGAAGTAGCGGTGTTGGAAGCGGACGCGATCGCCTCCCACGTTGCAACGCTGGGCAATGCCGCAGAACAGGGCTCGGGGCTGCCATCGACGGTGGCTCAGTGGACAGCAAAGGGCTGGTCAATTTTGCGGCAGGGCAGTGTGAAATTGGACGATCCAGATGAAATCGCGGGCGCTGAGTAGAAATTATTAGAATTCGATGTTTCGCAGGCGTGAAGGTCGCCAAGGCTAGAGGGTACAACTTAATAAGTAGTGGCGATTTTTAACGGCAGCGTTTGGGAGAAATGCTTTGGTCTGGAGTAGTGCACTAATTGGGTTTGCTGCTGGAGGGGCGATCGCCTACGCCGTAGGATTCCGCCAGGGTCGCCATCGTGCTGCCCGTCGCCTTGCCACGTCGCTGTACGCCACCAACACTCCAGCGCAACTATCGGATCAGGTCACGTCTAAAGCAACAGAAAATCAGCCTGAAAACAGTATTTCAGCCTCCTCTACAGGTGATAGTAATTCCTCCCCAGCGGCTCTAGAAGATTGGCGATTTGCTTACTATCGAGCGGTACAAACGGAACAGTTTAAAAGTGGGTTCCTAGCGCGGACTGCCCACGAGTTGCGATCGCCCCTAAGCAGCACCGTGGGACTACATCAGCTAATTTTGTCGGACCTATGCGAGGACCAGGACGAGGAGCGAGAGTTTATCCAGCAGGCGAATGATGCTGTCTTGAAATGGGTGGATTTATTGGACCACCTAATCGACGTTTCTAAAGTTACCTATGGCGATCTAGCCGTTAATTTGCAAACGATTTCTGTGGAGAAGTTATTTGCAGAAGCAATGCGATTAACGGAGCTACAGGCGGCCAATCGTAACCTACGATTTAAGGTAGTGACGCCGGAGGAAACTTGCTTAGGAATTGGCGATCCAAAGCGACTTTGTCAGGCGCTGGTGGATCTAATTGAGGCGGTGATTTCACTGTTAACAGAGCAGGGACAGGGGGGAGTACTGCGGCTGTCGGCACGGCAATCGACGACGCATTTGATGATTTACCTCGATAGCTCCTGCCCTAATGATTTATGGAAAGAGTCAGTTAGTTTGCTGCAAGGACCTAACCCTTTAGATGAGGTGACTGCGCCAGATTCTAGCCGAGGGAATTTGGTGCAGGCGATCGCCCCCGAACCGTTTACCTCTCCCACCCTCGCCCTGCGCCTAGCCCAAATGCTGGTGCAATCCATGGGCGGCGAGCTGACCGTCCACGACCTCGGCGATGAAGGGCTAGCGGATGATAAACAATTAGTCAGCCGCTTTGAAATTGCCCTGCCGACCAATCTCCCCTAACCGTCAGCGTCGATGCCTCTTCCCCGCCTACTAATTATTTTGATTGGCCTGTGCGTCATTCTGGGGTTTGTGCTGTGGTTGGTGAACGCGATTCAGCAGCTCTATTGGCAGGTAACTTGGACCGCACCGTTTTTGGGCAACCTGGTGTTGCTGCTGGTGATTGCGCTACTGGGGGCGCTGCTGTTTGCCTTTGTGTACTACTTCAACCTGTTTGGAGTGGCGAAAAAGGGAAATAACCGTCGCCGTCCGGTGCAGGTGTCTCAGGTAAAGGCGGAAGCGGCGGAAGAAACCCTGCGGGCGGTGCGTAAACAGGTATCTCAGATTCAAGGGGATGTGGCGCGACAGGCATTGCTGGAAAAATCGCGGGAAATTGCGGAGAATCTGGCGCGGGGGGAGCTGTTAGTTGTTGTGTTTGGCACCGGGTCGGCAGGGAAGACTTCGCTGATTAATGCCTTGATGGGGCGAGTGGTGGGCGAGGTGGGGGCTCCTATGGGCACTACGGAGGAGGGGGCAACCTATACGCTGCGGCTTCGGGGATTGCAGCGGGATATTTTGATTACCGATACGCCGGGGATTTTGGAGGCGGGGGTAGCTGGGGGTAAGCGGGAGCGGATGGCGCGGCGGATGGCGACGGAGGCGGATTTGTTGCTGTTTGTGGTGGATGATGATTTGCGCCAGTCGGAGTATGACCCGCTGCGGATGTTAGTGGGGGTGGGTAAGCGATCGCTGGTGATTTTCAATAAGGCGGACCGCTATCCCGACGCGGACAGAGAGGCGATTTTGGCGCGGCTTCGACAGCGGTTGCAGGGATTAGTAGACGTCAGCGATGTGGTGCCGGTGTCGGCAAATCCCCCGGCGGTGCAGTTGGCGGATGGGGATTGGCTTTATCCCGAACCCGACGTGATGCCGTTGATTCAGCGGATGGCGGCGGTGTTGCGATCAGAAGGGGAGGATTTAATTGCAGACAATATGCTGCTTCAGGCTCAGCGATTGGGGGAAAAGGCACGCAAGTTAATCGATTCTCAGCGGCGGCGGCAGGCGGACAAGGTGGTGGAGCGCTACCAGTGGATTGGGGCGGGGGCGATCGCCGTAACCCCTTTGCCGGTGGTGGACCTGTTAGCAACGGCGGCAGTTAATGCCCAGATGATTGTGGAATTGGGCAAAATCTATGGCTGCGATTTAAGTGGCGATCGCGCTCAAGAGTTGGCGTTGTCCTTAGCAAAAACCCTGACCAGTCTTGGCATTGTGAAAGGGGCAATTGGAATCCTAACTACGGCGCTTCAATTTAATTTGGCGACGGCGGTTATTGGCAAGGGAATTCAAGGAATCGCGGCGGCTTATCTAACCAGAATTGCGGGCAAAAGTTTCACTGAATATTTCCGCAATGATCAAGATTGGGGCGACGGCGGCATTACGGAAGTGGTGCAAAAACAGTTTCAATTGAATAAGCGCGACCAGTTTATTAAATTGTTTGTGAAAGAGGCGATCGCCAAAGTCGTAAAACCGTTGGGATTAGAGAATGCCTTAGCGGAAAATCCCCTGTCAGAATTGCAATCGAAGGACGAGCGGGAAATCGAAATGCAGGAGCCGCCGCCGGGACCAAATCGACAACAGGAATCGAAACGGCGATCGCAGGATTACGACCCGCCGCCGCCCTAGCGCCCTTGCTATATTGGCTTCACCATCGATTCGTCGCCTCGGTTGTATCGCCCCAGATTCCCTCAGCCCTATGTCGTCCCCTCAACCGCCGTCCCAACAGCCCCCCGATCAATCCCCGAATCAACCTTCCAACCAACCTCCTCAGGAGCCAGTTAACCAGTCACCGGCTGATCCGTCGCTCGCCAATCAATCGCCCTACCCGCAAGCGCCTCAACCGCCAACACCTCAAACTCCAGCTCCCCAAACGCCTCAGTCACTGGAGAATGTAGCGCCTAAGCCTGCTTCAAATCCAGCCCCAGCACCCAGCAAAACCATTCTGGGGCGGCTTTCTGAAATGGCGCAGAAGGTGTCGCGGGTACATTTTTCCCAGCTGCGCCTAAACCCCGATGCCAAGCCACCTAAGCTGATGGTTCATGACCCCAACACTAGGCAGCGCAAGGAATACGCGCTCTTGGGGGAGTATTACTTGGTGGGGCGATCGTCCGAGATGGATATCACCGTCGCCAACCCCATTGTCAGCACGGAACACCTGTCCCTACGTAAGGTGCCCGGCTGGTTTCGCCCGGTGTTTGTGCTGCAAGATCGCAAGTCCACCAACGG
>JBCCTE010000397.1:0-3792 GCA_039198915.1 Cyanobacteria bacterium P01_D01_bin.73
CAGAAATTTAGGGTGAGAAAGGCAGCCAAGTCTGACAGTCCGCACTGGATGCGGGTTTGCCAATTGGTTTGACCTCTCTATTATTGCGAGCCAAAATTCGCGATCATGTACGACTTGTCGTTGACTTTTAATGAAAACGTATAACTTGCGACAGTTTATATTGACACTACTACGCCGCAAAAACGCGTGTTTTAACGAAAAAAACGGAATTTATTAACAAGGAGAGCTGTAACCTGTTGCCCCGCGCTTTCTGATCGCACTCAGAACTGTAAAAGCTCAAGTCTGTCCATCTGGGGACCTAGAACTTATCGTCGATTAAGCTCCATGGTCCCTATGCTTTAGAGCTTATAGACTCTTCCAGGCAAAAATGCTGGGTACTAAAACCCCTACAGTCACCAGCCTTGGGATTTGGATGATGATGATAGTCCCTAGTCTTCTGCAAAGTCTTGAATTGCTTTGACGGTTAGGTCTTCCGATCGCAGCGCTCGGATTGCTGCCACTGTTGCTTTTGCTCCGGCGATCGTGGTCACCGTAGGAACCTTGTAATCCAAGGCAGTGCGGCGGATTTGCTGGTCGTCATACTGGGCAACTTCGCCAACGGGGGTGTTGATGATTAGCTGCACCTGGTCGTTAACGATCGCATCAACAATGTGTGGACGCCCCTCGTGGACTTTAAGGACGGTTTCTACTTGTTTCAGTCCTACATCCTGTAATGCCTGCCAGGTTCCTGAGGTGGCGATGATTCGGAAGCCGAGTTCAACGAACTCCTTGACCACAGGGATAACGGCGCTTTTGTCGCGATCGTTCATCGAAACAAACACGGTGCCCTCTAGAGGTAGCTCCTGACCCGCCCCCAGCTCAGCTTTAGCAAAAGCCGTTCCGAAGTTGGAGTCGATGCCCATTACCTCACCAGTCGATCGCATCTCCGGTCCCAGCAGCGTATCGGTGCCGGCGAACTTATTAAAGGGCAACACCGCTTCCTTAAGGGCGATGTGGTTGGGGATTTTCTCCTCGGTGTAGTTCAGCTCCGTCAGGGATTGACCGGACATGACCCGCACTGCCATTTTCGCCAGGGGAACGCCGATCGCCTTGGATACAAACGGAACGGTGCGGGAGGCACGGGGGTTGGCTTCCAGGATGTAAACCTGGGGCTCGTTGGTGTCAGGGTCAGTGACCACCGCAAACTGGATATTCATGAGCCCAACCACGTTTAGCGACTTGGCTAGGGCGATTGTCCACTCCCGAATGGTGCTCAGCGCTGACTCGGGCAGGGAGAAGGACGGCAGGGCGCAGGCGGAGTCGCCGGAGTGGATGCCAGCCTGTTCGATGTGTTCCATAATCCCGCCGATGGTGACGTTGCCGCCCTTGTCGGCGATCGCATCCACATCTACCTCGACGGCGTTAACCAGATATTTGTCGATCAAGATGGGATGGTCCGGCTCCACCTGGACGGCATAGGTCATGTAGCGATCCAGATCGGAATCGGAGTAGACAATTTCCATGGCGCGACCGCCGAGGACGTAGCTGGGGCGAACAACCACGGGATAGCTAATTCTTTGGGCGATTTTAACTGCTTCGCTGGTGCTGCGGGCGATGCCGTTGGGGGGCTGTTTAATATCCAACTCCCGCAGGATTTTTTCAAAGCGCTCTCGATCTTCAGCCGCATCGATGGAGTCGGGGCTGGTTCCCCAAATTTCCGTGGGCAGGTCTGCGTCTGCGGCCAAAGCCTCTTGCAGGGGCACCGCCAACTTCAGCGGTGTTTGTCCCCCAAATTGCACGACCACTCCCTTGGGCTGTTCCGCTTCGATGATATTGAGCACATCTTCCTTGGTTAGGGGCTCGAAGTAGAGGCGATCGCTGGTGTCGTAATCGGTGGAAACGGTCTCCGGGTTGGAGTTCACCATAATGGTTTCGTAGCCGTTGTCCTGCATTGCAAAGGAGGCGTGGCAGCAGCAGTAATCAAACTCGATACCCTGGCCAATGCGGTTGGGACCACCCCCCAGAATCATCACCTTGGGCTTGTCCGATTCCAGGCGCTCCGACTCCGGCGGCACCATCTCCACGCCATCGCCGGTCACCCGCATGGCACCGGTTTCGTAGGCGGAATAGTAGTAGGGCGTATAGGCTTCGAATTCGGCGGCGCAGGTGTCGACGGTTTTGTAGACGGGAATTACGCCGAGGGATTTGCGGTAGGCACGCACCTCGTCTTCGTCGGTTTTGGTGGCGTAGGCAATTTGGCGATCGCTAAAGCCCTGCTGCTTAATCGCCATCATCTTGACGGCGTCTAGTTCCTTGAGGGGGGTTATTTTCAGCAGGTTTTCTGTTTCCACCAATCCCGCGAGCTGGTCCAAGAACCATGGGTCGATCGCCGTTAGTTCGTAAATTTCCTCGACGGACATGCCCATTTTTAGTCCGTGGCGCAGGGTGAAAACGCGCTCGGGGCTAGGGGTGCGCAGACCGGAGCGGATTTGGCTCAGGCTGGGCAGGGTTTCCGAGCGATCGCATCCCCAGCCAGCTCGGCCGGTTTCCAGCGATCGCAACGCCTTCTGGAAGGACTCCTGGAAAGTTCGTCCAATGGCCATAGCCTCACCCACGGACTTCATTTGGGTCGTTAGGGTGCTGGAACTGTTGGGGAATTTCTCGAAAGCAAAGCGAGGAATTTTGGTGACAACGTAGTCAATGGTGGGCTCAAAGGACGCCGGCGTTTTCTGGGTAATGTCGTTGGAAATTTCGTCCAGGGTGTAGCCCACCGCCAGTTTTGCGGCGAATTTGGCGATCGGGAATCCCGTTGCCTTCGATGCCAGCGCCGAGCTGCGGGACACCCGTGGATTCATCTCAATTACAATCATGTCGCCGGTATCGGGGTTCACCGAAAACTGGATATTTGAACCGCCGGTTTCGACGCCAATTTCGCGAATGATTTTAATGGCCGCATCCCGCAGCCGCTGGTATTCCTTATCCGTCAGGGTTTGGGCTGGCGCAACGGTAATGGAATCGCCGGTATGGACCCCCATGGGATCGAAGTTTTCGATGGAGCAGATAATCACCACGTTATCCGCCAGATCGCGCATGACCTCAAGCTCGTACTCTTTCCAGCCCAGCAGCGACTGCTCAATCAAAATTTGAGACACCGGGCTGGCGTCGATTCCCGACATGGAAATCTCTTCAAATTCCCGCTGGTTGTAGGCAATGCCGCCGCCGGTGCCGCCCATGGTGAATGCTGGGCGAATAATGAGCGGATAGCTGCCGATTTCCTTGGCAATCTCCCGCGCTTCCTCCAGGGAATTCGCCAGCCCCGACGGACACACGTCAACGCCAATGCGCTCCATCGCCTCCTTAAAGAGCTTGCGATCCTCCGCCATTTCGATCGCCGGCAACTTTGCCCCAATCAGCTCCACGCCGTACTTTGCCAACGCCCCATTCTTCGCCAGCGCCACCGCGATGTTTAGCGCCGTTTGTCCCCCCATGGTGGGCAGCAGCGCGTCAGGGCGTTCCTTCTCAATGATTTTCTCCACGACTTCCGGCGTCAGTGGCTCAATGTAGGTGCGATCGGCCGTATCCGGGTCGGTCATAATCGTCGCCGGGTTGGAGTTCACCAGGACGACCTCGTAACCTTCTTCCCGCAGGGCTTTGCACGCCTGTGTCCCAGAATAGTCAAACTCGCAGGCTTGGCCGATCACGATCGGGCCAGAGCCGAGGAGGAGGATTTTTTTCAGGTCTGTGCGACGGGGCATAGTTTTCGCGTCCGAAGGTAAAAACCGGAGAGAGGCCGCAATCGCGACGCAAGCTGCC
>JBCCTE010000398.1:0-3765 GCA_039198915.1 Cyanobacteria bacterium P01_D01_bin.73
AGGCAGTGCCCTCAGTAATGGTGGCTTACTTAGCAATGGTTGCTACTGAATTGATGTTGACTAAATCATACGAATAGAGACGGATTAATAGTGTAGTAGCAGGGCTTGAAGTACCCCCATAAATCCCTTCCGTTGCACCGCCTGTGACTGGATATTGCATTAGCAACTTGCCTTTACCGCAGCGTTTTTCTATTGGTTTACAGGCTTTCTCCTCTTCAATTATCTAACCCGTAAGCAGTCTTCTTATCCCCTTTAACCTTTAGGTATCTTCCCCATGGCATCCGGAAATTCCGATTTTCAACCCAAGCGCGTGGCGATTACTGGCCTCGGTGCGGTCACGCCCATCGGCAATACCCTGGGAGATTATTGGGATGGGCTGATGGCGGGTCGCAACGGCATTGGTGAAATTACGGCGTTCGATCCGTCAGCCCACAATTGCCGCATTGCTGGTCAAGTAAAGGATTTTGATCCGCTGGAGTATTTGGATCGTAAGGATGCCAAGCGGATGGACCGGTTTGCGCAGTTTGCGATCGCTGCCAGTAAGCAAGCTTTAGCGGATTCAGGGTTGGAAATTAACGACCTGAACGCGGAGCAGGTTGGGGTTTTGATTGGTACCGGTATTGGCGGACTGAAGGTGCTGGAGGATCAGCACGATGTCTATCGCGATCGCGGTCCTGGTCGCTGTAGTCCGTTTATGATTCCGATGATGATCGCCAATATGGCGGCGGGATTGACGGCAATTCACACCGGCGCGAAGGGACCGAACTCTTGCACGGTGACGGCTTGCGCTGCGGGTTCGAATGCGGTGGGCGATGCGTTTCGTTTGATTCAGCAGGGCTATGCCCAGGCGATGATTTGTGGCGGTGCAGAGGCAGCAATTACGCCGTTGTCGATCGCCGGTTTTGCCGCCGCACGGGCATTGTCGACCCGCAATGATGATCCGGCTAAGGCTTGCCGTCCCTTTGACCGCGATCGCGATGGCTTTGTTATGGGGGAGGGCTCCGGCATTTTGATTCTGGAGGAGCTAAGCCACGCCCAGGCTCGCGGCGCCAAAATTTACGGCGAGGTCGTCGGCTACGGTAACACCTGCGATGCCTACCATATGACTGCGCCGGTTCCCGGTGGTTTGGGAGCCGCCCGCGCAATTCAATTGGCGCTGAAGGATGCTGGAGTAACGGCAGACCAGGTGAGCTACATCAACGCCCACGGCACCAGCACTCCCGCCAACGATTCCACTGAAACTGCCGCAATTAAGCGTGCGCTGGGTGAAGAGGCGGCTCGCAATGTGGCGATTAGTTCTACGAAGTCCATGACCGGGCACCTGTTGGGCGGCTCCGGCGGAATTGAAGCGGTGGCAGCGGCGATGGCGATCGCCAACGACAAAGTTCCCCCCACCATCAACCTGGACAATCCCGAGCTAGAGGATCCTGACGCCCTGTGCGATTTGGATTACGTTCCTAACGAATCTCGGGATATGACGGTGAATGTGGCGCTATCCAATTCCTTCGGCTTTGGTGGTCACAACGTCACCTTGGTGTTCAAGAAGTTAGGTGCCTAGAAATTTTGGGCACTGGATTGAAACATTGCGACCGGGAAAATAGCTAACAAAAAACGCGGCTGGGCGGATGAGGAATCCTCAAGGCCTGGCCGCGTTGCGTTCAAACAGTTATTGAGTGGCACTGCCATGCTCTGGCAATAAAGAAGTGCAGAAGTGGCGCTGGAAATAGATGCTCGTTTATCGAGAATCGGTATGAATGACCGAATGAGTAACCGGTTTATAGGTAACCGACGCTGGATAGGCCCAGAATTGCACCTGCGCCAATCACGTGACCGAGGCTACAGGTCGCCAACAAAGCCGGGAAGCCCATCCCGCCGAACATTCCCGGCGCAGGCAGGGAAGGACCGGCATTAAGTTGCGTCTGGGGCAGGGCGAATTTGCCGATGGCGATGCCGATAATGTTGCAAAGGATCATCACCACAGCAACTTTGGGGCTCCACACAATGGAATTGTGGGCGATCGCCAATAGGGAAAGGTGCATCATCGGTAAAGGTCTCTCAAAAATCTCTCTTCGGGGTCCTAGCAAAGGGAGCGCCTGGCTTTGAGTGTGATGCCAGATGACACTCGACGACTAATCGTGACACGGGAAATCTGGATTAATCCTTTGCGTAGGTTTCATATTCATTGTAATTCTTGAGTGATCGCTATTTACGTAGCAAGACTTTATATTTCCTAACTACTCACCCTCGACCGTGTGTTGTAGTTACTGCCCTAGGCTCCTTGAGGGAAATGTGGGACAATGCGCCTCGGTTTGGCTGCCTGGGATTTGAATCCGCTGAATCAAGACGCCGCACCGAAAGTATTACCGAAATAACTATGCTGTCCGCCGCGATCGCCTCTTCTCGCCAGACTCTGCAACATCTCTGGAAAACTCGACTGCAGGATCAGCCGGGTCTGCGGCGGGTGGTAATCGTTGCCGGGCTGTTCTGGGCGATCGCCATGTTCTTCGCCCTGCATCGATACCTGACGCTCTATGCCTCCTACGACCAGGGCATTTTCAACCAGGTATTTTGGAACAACGCCCACGGTCGCTGGTTTGAAAGTTCGCTCTCGTCGTCCCTATCCAGCGCAGTGAAGCAGGACGGGCAAGCCGCCGAGGTTTTCTATCGCCGCTTGGGGCAGCACTTCACGCCAGCGCTGCTGCTATGGTTGCCCATCTACGCTCTCCATTCCCAAGCCATCACCCTGGTAGTGATCCAGGTCTGCCTAATTACCATCGCCGGGTTTATCCTCTACGCCCTGGCGCGACACCATTTGCCCCCCATGGCGTCCGCCTGGATTACCACCGCCTACTACTGCGCCAACGCCGTAATCGGTCCCACCTTTTCTAATTTCCACGACCTCTGCCAGGTGCCTTTGTACGCCTTTACGCTGCTGCTGGCGATGGAGAAGCGGTGCTGGTGGCTGTTTTGGTTGATGGCGGGCTTTTGGCTGATGGTGCGCGAGGATCAGGGCTTTGGGCTGTTTAGCATCGGCGTGTATATGGTCCTCAGCAAGCGCTTTCCCCGCCCCGGCATTGCCCTGTGCACCGTGTCGTTTGTGTACGTGCTGCTGTGTACCAACGTGTTTATGCCGTTTTTCTCGCCGGATATTTCCAAGCGATTTATGGTGGAGCGCTTCGGGCAGTACGTCAACGACTCGGAAGCAACGTCGCTGGATATTGCCTGGGCGATGTTGACTCAGCCGTGGCTGGTGGCGTGGGAAATTATTCAGCCGCCGATTACCACCGCTCGCTATCTGATTGGCCAATGGCTGCCCTTTGCGTTTATACCGATGTTCTCTCCGGCGGCGTGGGCGATGACGGCGTTTCCGTTGCTGAAAATTTTTCTACAGCAGGGTAATTCGGCGACGTCGATTAATATTCGTTACGCGATCGAAGTGGTGCCGGGGCTGGCTTACGGGGCAATTCTATGGTGGAAAACCCATAGCGGCCGCTACGATGTGGGGCGGATGAAAAGAATCTGGGCGGGCTGTTTGGCGCTGTCGCTGTTTTTCTCGGTGACTTCCAGCCCCCACCGCGTGTTCTATTTCGCGATTCCCGACTCGATTAATCCGTGGGTGTTTGTATCCCTGCCGGAGCAGTGGGGCCATGTGGGGCATGTGCGATCGCTAATGAACCGCATCCCCTCCGACGCCAGTGTGGCCGCAACGACCTACCTGGTGCCGCCCCTATCCAGCCGCCGCGCCATTATCCGCCTACCCTGGAC
>JBCCTE010000399.1:0-3728 GCA_039198915.1 Cyanobacteria bacterium P01_D01_bin.73
GCGGGCTTGCCCCCCGATTGGAATTCGGGGCGATCCTTCAGAAAATTAATATTTAGGCTGTACATGGCACAAATTACCGGCAGTCATTACGGGCGGTATTTAGATCACTTAACTAGGTCACTCAAGCAGCATTGCCCTGGGGACAATTTTGAAGTCGCAATTCAAAACTTCTTTCAAAGCCTCCAACTCACGAAATCCAAAGCCACCTCGCTGGCTTATCCAGCGGCTTTTTCATCAAGGGTTTCCCGCAGCCCCAAACCTAGCACAACCCCAAATCCAGGACGCTGGCTGTAGGTGATGGCATCATCTCCCTCAATTCCAAGGGCATCAACAGGGTCAACGCGACTGGTGGGGATATTCAAGCGGCTGTTGAAGAACTGGTCCGCATCACCGATCGCCGCCCCCGGTCCCGCCAGCAGAAGCTGCACAATTTCCAACTCCTCACTCTGGTTAAGGTAGAAATCAATGGACCGTCGCAGCTCATCGGACAGCTCGCCCATCATCTTGACGATCGCCGCACTTCCAGGGTTCATCCCCGTCGTACCGGTGCCCACCGAATCATCGCTGGTAATCGGCACCTCCATCTCCATCAGTAAATCCGTATCTCGCGTCGGCGGCATGTTCATAGCCCGGTTCAGCGCCTCCTGGATCTGGAACGTTCCCAGGGGAATGGTTCGAGAAAACTGGGGAATGCCGTTGACGATAATGGCAATTTCGGTGCTATCAAACTCAATATCTAAGAGCACTACAGCCTGCTCCGGCGTATAGGCTCGAAGCTGGTCGCGGATGGTGCGAATCAGGGCAAAGCTGGCAATCTCTAGGCTCTTGATTTGTAGCCCTGCCTGCTCGAAGGTATCCAGATAGGTATCCGTCACCTCGCGGCGGGTAGCCACCAGCAACACCTGCACCTTTTCAATGCCATCTTCGTCGGTGAAGTACCCCAGCTTTTGGTAATCCACGTCTGCTTCTTCACGAGGAAACGGCAGGTATAACCCCGCCTCCTGGTTCATAAAGTCCCGCAATTCTTCATCATTTAGCTCAGCGGGGACGGGAATTAGGCGAATTACCGCCTCTCGTCCAGGGATTGCGGTAGAAATTTGTTTGACTTTGACTCGGCTGTCGTCAATGACCGCCTGGATTAGCTCGGCGATCGCAGGTGGGTCAAGGATTGCCCCTTCGTCGATCATCCCCTCCGGCACTGGCACCGAAGACAACACATTGAGCTTGTACTTCTGTCCTTTCTTTTGGACCTGAGCCAGATTAATTCGGTCCGGCGCGATTTCAATACCAATGCCCTGCTTACCGCCGCCGACTAGGTTGCCGAAGGCGTCTGTAAGGGGTGCAAGTAAGTTTCCAACGGCGTTCATAGTGGTGTTGCCCTCAACCGAATCTCCCAGGTGCTCAATATTTTCGATACCAGGTCTCGCGGGTACCTTTGGTAGTGCTCTGGGGCTGCTACCTAATCTAATCCACAATTTTTCGAATCCACAATGAATCCGCGATTTTCCGGCAGGCAATTCTGAAGATTAGAGCCTCTGGAACTTAAAGCCCGTAAAATTGAAGTCCCTGAGATATCAGAACCCGTAAAGCCACGAATGCCTTGAAGGGGAAATAGCCCCAAGAGTTGGTTTTCGGAAATTTTTTGTGGGGAGCTTTTTGGTGAGACCTATGGGAAGAGTGTTTGGACAGCGGCGGTGGTTAAGGCGGTTGGGGCGATCGCTGGCGTGGATGACGTTGGGAGTGGTGCTGAGCTGGCTGGTGAGCTGCGGAGGATCGGGGGCTGCCAATGACAACACCCTGGAATTTTGGACGATGCAACTCCAGCCGAAATTTACGACGTATTTTGAGGAGCTGATCGAGGAGTTTGAGGGCGACCATCCGGGAATTACGGTGAAGTGGCTGGATGTGCCCTGGTCGGCGATGGAGAGCAAAATTTTGACGTCGGTGTCGGCGGGAACGGCGCCCGATGTGGTGAATTTAAATCCTACGTTTGCGTCGAAGTTGGCGGAGCGTAACGCTTGGCTGGAGCTGGGCGATCGCCTGGATGGACCAACTCAGGACAGTTATTTGGACAATATTTGGCAGGCGGCAAAGCTTGAAGGAAAGTCCTTTGCGCTGCCTTGGTACCTGACGACACGATTAACAATTTTTAATAAAGATCTGTTAGAAGAGGCAGGAATTGACAAGCCACCAACCACTTACGAGGAGTTGGCAACGGTGGCAGCTAAGGTGCGTGAAAAAACTGGGAAGTACGCCTTTTTCGCCACCTTCGTCCCTGACGACTCGGGAGAGGTGCTGGAGTCTTTTGTGCAAATGGGCGCGACGCTGGTGGATGATCAGGGACAGGCAGCGTTTAATTCCCCCGAGGGCAAAAAGGCGTTTCAGTATTGGGTTGATTTGTATAAAAACGGATTTCTGCCAAAAGAGTCGCTGACTCAGGGACATCGGCGGGCGATTGATTTGTACCAGGCGGGACAAACGGCGATTTTGGCGACTAGTCCTGAATTTATGGGGGCGATCGCTACCAATGCCCCCAGCGTGGCGGCAGTCTCCGATGCGGCTCCCCAGGTGTCAGGAAGTACTGAAAAAGTGTCCGCAGCGATGATGACCTTGGTGGTACCAAAGCAAACTGATAAGCCGGATTTGGCGACGGAGTTTGCAGCGTTTGTGACCAACAGCGCCAACCAATTTGCGTTTGCCCAAGCGGCTAATGTTCTGCCCTCCCAGAAAGATGCGCTGGAAATGTTGCGCAACGATTTGGTGACGTCGGCGGAGAAGGCGAAGGGGCAAAGTACGACCGATAAGCTGGTGCAGGCGCGGCTGTTAAGTGCGGTGCAGTTGGAAAGGGCGGATGTGCTGTTACCCCCCATTCGCAATATCAAGCTGTTGCAGTCGGTGATTTATGAGAATTTGCAGGCGGCAATGTTGGATGAAAAGACGGTGGATGAGGCGATCGCTGATGCCGCCGAAGCTTGGAATCAGGGTTAGGCTAAGATAACCGATGGCTAGCGGTTGCTTACGGGTTTATCTGTAGGTGATGCGCTGGACCTGGGGCTGTGGCTCAGCTGGATAGAGCAAGCGCCTCCTAAGCGCTAGGTCGCGGGTTCGAATCCCGCCAGTCCCGTCAGTTCTTGCTTTCTGAGCGCGACTTTCCCGCCTCCTGTGACATGCACTGAGGCGGGATTTGTTTTGGAGATGACTACACTGGGGATGGTCGACGATGGAAGGAAGGGATAGGTTATGGCTCCTTTAAGTTCTAGAGATTTGACGGAAGGGATTCTAGAGCGGGATGAAACTCAGCCCCCGCCTCGACCGGAGATGCCAGTTCCTTTGCGGGAAGCTATTGATCAGTTGCCGGAGCGGTTGCGGGGCATTGCAGAGGAGAGCTGCTACGACTGGACCGAGGTGAGTTGGGAGGATTATTTGGCCATTGCGGGCGATCGCGAATCGACAGGGTTACCGGGAGTTCGGGCTTGCTTTACGACTGCGCTGTTCAAAATGCCTTTGATGAAGTTAGATATGGTTCCCCTTGGTAAAGATCACGCCCGCCAAAACGTTCCACCGTTGGATGCCGTTACCTTATTCGCTGCATTCCAAAAGCTCTCGATTGTTCGCTACCTCAACGCAACCTTGCGGAAGACGGGCGAGGATGACTGTCAGCCGGATTTGTTGATTTATATGGGGGAGGGGTTGCGGGGCATTGCAGAGGAGAGCTGCTACGACTGGAC
>JBCCTE010000400.1:0-3703 GCA_039198915.1 Cyanobacteria bacterium P01_D01_bin.73
GATGGATAAGTGGGGCCGGGTGGATGTATGGGTGAACAACGCCGGAATTACCCGCGATACCTTGCTGCTACGGATGAAACCGGCAGACTGGCAGGCAGTCATTGATCTCAATCTGACTGGCGTGTTTATGTGCACCAAGGCTGTCAGCAAGGTGATGATGAAGCAGCGTTCTGGGCGGATTATCAATATTGCTTCGGTGTCGGGGCAAATGGGTAATCCTGGTCAGGCGAACTACAGCGCAGCAAAGGCGGGCGTTATCGGATTTACCAAGACCGTGGCGAAGGAGTTGGCGAGTCGGGGAATTACGGCTAATGCGATCGCCCCTGGATTTATCGCCACCGATATGACCGCCGACCTCAAGAGTGACGAGATTTTAAAATTTATCCCCCTCGGTCGCTACGGCAAAGCCGAAGAAGTGGCTGGTGCCATTCGCTTCTTGGCGGCAGATCCAGCAGCAGCGTATATCACCGGTCAAACCATCAACGTCGATGGCGGCATGGTGATGGCGTAAATTGCCATACTGGTAAAGTCCCCATCGCTGATTGGTTAATACCTACTAGTCCATGACTTACACCCCTACCAAGTCCTTGACGGTTGAGGAGTTCCTTCAGCGATACGGGGACGATCCGCGCTACGAATTAATCGATGGAGAGCTGCGAGATTTGGAACCCACCGGTCCTCACGAAACGGTTGCGGGTAAGTTAGCAGGCTATTGGTTTTCGGCTTTTCTGGGGGCGGGCGATCACCAAAACTGGATTATTCCTAAGAATTGCCTGATCCAGCCATCGGCAGCCCAAGCTACGGCGCTACGTCCGGATGTAGTTGCTTTAGATTCGGCGGACTTAGCTAAGGAGCCATTGTGGGAGCGGGAGCCGGTAATCACTTCAGGGCAAGCAATCCGGCTGGTAGCAGAGGTGGTTAGCACCAACTGGCAAGATGACTATGCTCGCAAGGTTGATGAGTATTTGCTGCTGGGGATTTCGGAATATTGGATCGTGGATTTTCGCGGGCTGGGAGGGCTAGAGTTTATTGGCAGACCGAAGCAGCCTACGGTGACGGTGTGTCAGCTACGGGGCGATCGCTATGAAAAGCGGCTTTTTCGACTGGGCGACTCCATTATTTCCGAAAGCCTGCCTGACTTAGCCCTGACCCTGCAAGATTTATTGCCATAGCTGTCCCAACTTTTGGCTATGAGAAAAAGTTTTGCTGCTTTAACTGCGATCGCCACCGCCGTAATTACCCCACTACCCAGCTTCGCTACGCCACCGCGATCGCCCGACGTCGTAGAAACCTGCGACCTATTAATTGCGGGAGGAGGTCTGGCAGGATCGGCGGCGGCCTACGAGGCATTGCTGGCGGGTAAAACGGTCTGCATGACTGAGATTACCGACTGGGTCGGGGGGCAAATCTCATCCCAGGGCACCTCGGCGCTGGATGAACAGTCCACCCAGCGATCGCGTCTGTATTTCCCTCGAGGCTATCTCGCGTTCCGCCAGGCGATCGAAAACCATTACGGTCGCCTCAATCCTGGAGCTTGCTGGGTTAGCGCCTCCTGCTTTATGCCCTACGACGGGCACAAGCTTTTATTCGAGCTACTGGAGAATGCGGAAAAGACTGGGAAGGGGACGCTCAAGTGGTATCCCAATACGGTGATTAAGGATGTGGCGTTTGGTGAAAATCCGCGATTGATTGACCGGGCGATCGCCATCCAACACCAGCCTGCACTTAATGCCCCACCCCTCAACACCCGTCCCCTCTCCCAAACCATTGAAGACTCCTACCGCTACGAGGACTCTTCCCAATTCACCAAAACAATTATTCAATTTATTCCCAATCGCTCCGATGTAGCAACTGGCGCACCTTGGTATGTCATTGACGCCACCGAAACCGGCGAGCTTATCGGCCTTCTAAACGTTCCCCATCGCCTGGGTATTGACCCGATCAGCGCCTGGGATCCCTCCAGCTCCTCCCAAACGGGTGGCGCGTACTGCACCCAGGGTTTCACCTACCCCTTCGCCATGGAAACCCAGGCAGAGGAGCAAACCTACCAAAAACCAGAATTTTACGATCGCCACGCCCCCTACTACAGCTATGAACTGGAGCGGCTGGCGGATTTTGAGCTGGTGTATAGCTACCGGCAAATTTTTAGCACTCAGCCTGATACGCCCCGCCCCGCCAACGTGCGAGATTTCCCCATTTTTCCCGGCGATATTTCCATGCAAAATTGGACCTGGGGTAACGACTATCGACCGGGAACATTTCAAGATAATTTGATTTATACTCCGGCTCAGCTTCGGGAATTGGGACAGCTTGAGCCGGGGGCATGGCTCGGGGGACTGCGCACGGAAACCCTGCGGCGGGGGGAGGATCATGCCCTAGGATTTTTCTACTGGCTCGTGCAGGGAACCACGGATTCCCAGTTGGGAGATGGCATTAAACAGCCCCAGCCGTTTCATACCCTGATGACTGGCTTGGATTCGCCCATGGGCACGGTCCACGGGCTGTCGAAGTATCCCTATATTCGCGAGGGGCGGCGGATTATTGGGCGTCCGGGCTTTGCCTATCCCGAAGGTTTTACGGTCTGGGAGGTGGATATTTCCCGCACGGATTTTAGTCAGTCTCGCTATGAGACCCTACCGACGGAACAGCGGCGGCAGCTTTGGGCGCGGCTGGCGGGGCTGGATGCGATCGCCGTCCTCACCGAGGAAATCCCCCTGGACGCGGTGCAGCCTCGGATGCGAGCCAGTATGTATCCCGACAGTGTTGGCATTGGGCATTACGCGATCGATTTTCATCCTTGCATGACCCTCAGCCCACCGGAAGCTCCCGGCAACACCGAGCGGGCGGGAGAACGATTGGGGCAAGGCGCAACCTACCCTTTCCCAGTGCCGCTGCGGGCGACCATTCCCCAGAAAATTGACAATTTACTGGTGGCAGGCAAATCCATCGCCACCAGCCATATCGCCGCCGCTGCCTATCGGGTCCACTCCTTTGAATGGTCCGTGGGGGCAGCGGTGGGAACTGCAGCCAGCTTTGCGTTGGAGGAGGGGGTGATGCCCTTCGAGCTAGTGGACGATTTGCCGCGACGGGAGCCGAAATTGGAACAGCTACAACGACGGCTTGTGAACAACGGCAACGCAGTGGCATTCCCCAACACTTCAATCTTTAATAACGATTGGGACGATTGGCGCTAGGAGGAATGCCGCCTTTAGGTCGTATATTCTGCCGGGTCGTATATTCCGCTAGGTTGTGTATTCGGCGTTGATTTTGACGTAGTCGTAGCTGAGGTCACAGCCCCACGCTGTACCGCTGCCGGGACCGTCGCCAACGCTAACTTTAATCAGTACCGTATCGGTTTTGAGATAGTCTCCTTCCGCCGCTTGGCGCAGATAGGCATTGGCGGCACCCCGGTCAAAGGGCAGCGGCTGTCCCTTTTCCATCAGCGTGATGTCGCCCAGGGTGATGGATAAATCGTTTTGGTCGAAGGTCACTCCGGCGCGACCAGCGGCCCCGGCAATCCGTCCCCAGTTGGGATCGCGACCAAATACCGCTGATTTAACCAGGGAGGAACCGGCGATGGTTTTGGCGATCGCCTGGGCCCCAGCTTCATCGGGCGCACCGCTGGCCTGCACTTCAATCAAACAGGTCGCGCCTTCGCCATCACGGGCGATCGCCTTCGCCAGATGGATACACACCGCCGTCA
>JBCCTE010000401.1:0-3698 GCA_039198915.1 Cyanobacteria bacterium P01_D01_bin.73
AGATAGAGAGAATGAGCCGGTGCTTTCGATGGCACCCATTGATCCTGGTTTGCGTGAGGACTAATGACAGGCTGAAAGAATACTGTAGAACGGACATGATTTAGCATCTTGTCAGCCCCTCACCCTAAATCCCTCTCCCCAGGGAGAGGGACTTCGGAGATAGTGCTACGGCTTTACCTACTTTCTTGCTCCCCTTCTCCTCAGGGAGAAGGGGCTGGGTGATGAGGGTGACCAGTGATGTTGCGTAAGTCCTGTATGAGTTTGCCCCCGTTTCACCCTATGGTTAGGTCTAGTAATAAATGCCAACGACACCGTTCAATCTTTAGCTGCCGACTCCCATGAGTATCAAGATTCGCCGAATTAATCCCAGCCCCGCCGTCAACGTTGAGCATTTGCAGTACCAGGTAAAAACGCCGGATGCTGAGCCGCGCAATATCCTCGAAAAAATTGTGTGGGCCAAGGAAGCGGAAGTTGATCGCCTGCGGGAGTCGGTCAGCTTCCTAGACCTACGCCGCCAGGTCCAATCCGCTTCCGAGCCCAAGGATTTCCTCGGTGCCCTGCGCAATCCCCCCGCCCCCAAGCCGGCTCTAATTGCCGAAGTTAAAAAGGCGTCCCCCAGCAAGGGAATCATTCGCGCTGATTTTGATCCCGTGGCGATCGCCCAAACCTACGCGGCGAACGGGGCGGCGTGTATGTCGGTGCTGACGGACCAGAAATTCTTCCAGGGCAGCTTTGAATATCTAGCGGAAATTCGCCAGGCGGTGGATCTACCGCTGCTGTGCAAAGAGTTCATCCTGTACCCCTATCAGATTTTTATGGCGCGATCGCGGGGAGCCGACGCGGTGCTCCTAATCGCTGCTATCCTGTCTGACCGAGATTTGCAGTACTGTCTCAAAATCGTCGCCAGCCTTGGCATGACGGCCCTGGTGGAAGTGCACACCCTGGAGGAGCTGGACCGGGTGATGGGACTAGAGGGCGTGCAGCTAGTGGGCATTAATAATCGCGACCTGGAAACCTTCGATGTCACCTTGGACACCACCCGCGTGTTGATGGAGAAGCGGGGCGAGGAGTTGCGATCGCGCGACATCCTGGTGGTCAGCGAGTCGGGCTTGTTCACCCGCGATGATCTCAATCAGGTGGAATCCTACGGCGCGGGTGCGGTGCTAGTGGGCGAGGCGCTGATGCGTAAAGACGACCTCGCTAATGCCGTCAAAACGCTGGTCCAGAAGTAAGGTCTAAAAAACTAGGATCTGACTATGTCATCTACCCCGCCGCGATCGCTTCCCCCAGCTGCTCTCAATCGCCTTAAACGGGTGCGATCGCTGGCCCGTTGGCTGGACCGTGCCATCGGCATCCCTGGAACCAAAGTTCAACTGGGACTCGATTCCATCGTCGGTTTTTTGCCGGTAGGGGGCGACTTTATTGGTCTAGCGCTGTCGATGTACCTGATGATAGAAGCGGCAAAGCTGGGAGCGTCCCCGTCCCTGCTGACGCAAATGGCGGTCAACGTTGCGGTGGATTTGGGCTTGGGCAGCGTCCCCGTCGCCGGAGATTTTATCGATATCCTTTGGCAGTCCAATTCCCGCAATGTGGAATTGCTCGAAGGATTTTTGGCGGAATCCGGCGAGACCATGGAAGCTGATGCATCGGTACCGTGGGGATTGCTGATTGGATTGCTAGCGGTGCTGCTGGTTCTGGCGATCGCCGTTCTGATTTTCGCAGGCTGGCTAGTCAGCCTAATCCTCGGCGCAATTTTCTCGTAGTTTTGCCTGGCGATTCCCCAACCCCATTTAAGACGGCGAATTTAAGGCGCTGACTATATAGTCGGTAAATAATCACGCGATGGAGATCTGTGATCATGGCAGCGGCGATCGCTTCGGACCGACCCAGCAACGCGCAGTCCTACACCTGGGAGGGCTTTCAATGCAGCTACGAAATAGTTGAATCGCCCTCGGAATCATCCCAGGACGCCAATAGCCCGGTGCTGCTGCTAATCCATCCCATCGGCGTCGGTCTATCGCGCACCTTCTGGGATCGCTTCCTCGCAGCTTGGCAAACCGAAGGCACCCCGCTCACCGTTTACAATCCCGACCTACTGGGCTGCGGCGATAGCGATATCCCGGATCGCCTGACCCTGACGGAAGAATGGGCTGCCCAACTGTGGCAACTAATCGAAACGAAAATCCAGCGCCCGGTGGTCCTTGTCGTCCAAGGAGCGCTGTTGCCGGTGGGGCTGGAACTGTGGACGATCGCCGACACCCAGGGCAAAGGCGATCGCATCAAAGCCATGGTCCTGTCCGGTCCCCCCGCCTGGCGAGTCATGACCACGATCGTCTCAGACCGGCAAAAACGCTGGCTGTGGAATGGATTTTTCCACTCATTTATCGGCGCTCTATTTTTCCGCTACGCCCGCACCGAAAAATTCCTGCGCAACTTCTCCGCCAAACAGCTTTTCGCCAACGCCGAAGACGTGGACCGAGAATGGCTCGATATGACTCGCGCCGGCTCCCGCGATATGGAAACCCGCCACGCCGTGTTCTCCTTCCTCGCTCGCTACTGGCAAAAGGGCTACGGCGATCGCATGAAACAGTGCCCCATCCCCGTCCTGTCGCTCTTCGGCGACGCTGCTTCTAGCATCAGCAACAACGGGAAAGGGGAAAGCCCCGAAGACCGCGTCAAAACCTATGCCGACGTTTTCCCCCAGGGGCGATCGCAATCCTTACCCGGTCGCAACGTCCTACCCTATGAATCCACAACAGAATTCACCAACGCGCTGCTGCAATTCCTTCGAGATCAAGACATAGTCTCTTCGCAACCGAAGAATGCCTAGCTCAAGATTGCAGAAACAGGTAATAAATACTTATTTATTTCGACTTTTGGACGCAATTAAGTCACAAAATCTGAATATGCGTTTCAAGGCACCTCTCTAAATCCTATAAATCCCTGACATTTACAGTCGGGGTTTTTAATGCTGAATAATGTACAATAATCAAAAGTCCAGAAAGTGGGAGACGAACCATGGGACGAGTTGCCTCTAGGGATGCGGTTCAGGTCTATCTCAATGAAATTGGTCAAATTCCTTTATTGACTGCGCTTCAGGAACGAGAGTTGGGTCGAAAAATTCAGGCATGGCTGGCGCTGCCGGATCCAAAATCGCCGCGATCCCCCGTTGAATGCCAAATTATTCGTGAAGGACAGCGCGCAAAATCTAAACTGATTTCGTCAAATTTGCGTCTGGTTGTCTCCATTGCGAAACGCTACACTAGCCGGGGACTGGACCTGCTTGATCTCATTCAGGAGGGCAATTTGGGTTTAGACCGTGCTGCTGATAAATTCAATCCTGCTCTGGGCTACAAGTTCAGCACCTATGCGACCTGGTGGATTCGCCAGGGCGTTGTGCGAGGGCTGGCTAACCAAGGACGCACCATTCGCTTGCCGGTACAGATGGTGGAACGGGTGCGGAAGCTGCGTCAGGCAAGTTCGCGGTTAACGGCGAGATTCGGCCGGACACCGACGGTTGAGGAGCTGGCGGAGGAGCTGGAAATTACCGCTGATGGGGTCTGGGCATTGATGCGCCACACCCGAACGCCCCGCAGTTTGGATGCCTACGTCGTATCGCGATCGCCCCGATACTCAGACGGCGAGGACCGCTTGATCGACATAATTGCCGACCCTTGTCAGTCAGACCAGGAATTTTG
>JBCCTE010000402.1:0-3694 GCA_039198915.1 Cyanobacteria bacterium P01_D01_bin.73
GTTCAGCGGCTGTTGGGGCGCGATATCTACAGTAAGGATGAGGCGATCGCCTGGTCGATTTATATTCCTACCCGTGGCGTTGCTGGCTTTGTTGAAGCGCTTCAGAGCAGTGACGAGTACGAAGATAACTTTGGCGACAGCATTATTCCCTACCAGCGTCGCCGGGTTTTGCCCCAACGTAACGGTGGCGAGACGCCCTTCAACTTGAAGACGCCGCGCTATGAAGATTACCACCGGGCTCAGCTGGGCTTCCCTCAGCTAATTTGGAACAACACCGTTCGTCGTTTCAAGCCTCAAGAGTACAAGCCCACCGCAGGCAACCCCGAGCTCTATCTATCCATGGCTCGGTCCGTTATGCCGAACAGTATTGTGACTCCCACTGTCACCGTGGGCTCTTTGCAAATTGCTGCTCCTTACCGCAAGGTACCAACGGACGCCAATTTCACGCCCAGCATTCCTGCAGTTAGCGCACCGGCGAGTGCCCCCAGTGGTGCTAGCGAGTAGGTAATTAGCTGCCCTGAACCAGGGCAGATTAAAACCCCGAAAAAACAAAAAGCGCGTCTCCCCGAAATATGGGAGACGCGCTTTTTGTGATCTAAATTGCGGCTTTAAATGGTTATTTGCGTCATTCGTCTAGACCGCCTTGCACTTTAGAGTCCCCTGCCAGAATTACGCAGTTCCATAAAGGAGGTGTTGTAGGGGTTGGGCATATCCGGCGTACGAATGGTGGGATCAGAGGTGGTTTGCTGACGCATCAGATCGGTGTACAGCTCCTGCACGCTGCGTGAGTCACTGGTAATTTCGTTCTCGGGAAATCCAACTCCAAAGATCCATGCCAGGGTGCGTCCCAAACCGCGGTTGGTGACATAGTCTTTGTCACGATTAAAGAAGGCTTCATCGACCGCTTCCAGAACGGTGGGGGGGCGCTGCACTTCATTGCGCTCAGAGACGGGCCCCCGATCGCTGCGATCGCGATTGCTGCGGTTAGGCTCGGTCACTCGCTGGGCGTTGGCGGGCGCGATCGCCCCAAGCATTAACCCTAAAACCAGGCCACCTCCAACGGCTGCTTTGGTAATAAACCCTTTCCGTCCCATAATTCTGTCCTCGTCACCACACGATTTATCGGTGTTATGAACCGATGGTGGCATATTCTTCTGCGACTAGCCAGTGTTTTACCGCTTTGACGCGGCAGGAAATGTTCCTGAGTTGGGCAGATTTCAGTCGAGCGTTAGTTAGTCGAGTGTTAGTTAGTCGAATATTTAGTTAGACGTGAATGGCTTGGCTTCGCGAGGCGCGTCGGGGGGAATGCGCTCCAGGGCAATCAGCGTTTCCATAATCATCTTTGCTGGGGGTGCTGCGACCTTACCGCCGGAGCCGCCCTGGGGCTCATCCACGATAACGGCGACGACGTAGCGAGGATTGGAGGCGGGCAGAATGCCGATAAAGCTGGCGATAATTGCGCCCTTGCGATAGCCGCCGCCGCTGCCGACCTTTTGCGAGGTGCCAGTTTTGCCCGCGATGCGATAGCCGGGAATTTGGGCAGCTTTGGCGGTTCCCGACTCCACCACCGACTCCATCATTTCTATAACTTGCGTGGTGGTGATTTTTGAGAAGAGGCGGATGGGGCTAGAGCGGTAGGGCTGCCAGTAGGGTTGGTCGTCGTCGGTCATTAGCCCTTCCACCACGTAGGGGGTGACCAGTTGACCACCGTTGGCGAGGGTGCCCATCATTTGCACCATTTGCAGTGGCGTTACCGATAATCCTTGCCCGAAGGAGTTGGTGGCGCGGTCAACGGGCGATCGCAAAAAGGTGGGGCGATCACGGACCTGGCTAGCGGTTTCGAAGGGGAGATCCACCCCGCTTTTTTTGCCAAGCCCCAGCCGTTGCAGCCAGTCGTAAAATCTTGCCGGCTCCAGGCGCTGGGTGATACGCACCATGCCAACGTTGCTGGAGTATTTAATGATGTCCTTAACGGAAACAGTGCCGCGACCGGGGATGCGGGGGTAGCCGTAGTTTTTGATCAGGCTGTCGTAAATCTGAATTGCGCCGGGATCATTAAAAGTGTCGGTGGCTTTTATCCTTTTGGATTCCAGGGCGGCGGCAACCATTAGGGGTTTAAAGGTAGAGCCGGGCTCGTAAAGATCGGCGACGGCCCAGTTGCGGAAGTTGGCGACGTCGGAGTCGAAATAGCGGTTGGGGTCGTAGGTGGGGGCGTTGGCGAGGACGCGCAGGGCTCCGGTGCGGGCATCCATGACGATCGCCGTTGCCTTTTTCGCCTTGAACTCTTTCATGGTCTTGTCTAACGCCAGCCGCGTCGCCCGCTGGAGCCGTGAATCCAAGGTGAGCTTCAGCTTTAAGTCGTCTAAATAGGTCAACTGCTGGGCGTCGTCCCCTTGCCCCGGCGATGCCAAGATAACGCCCGATGCTGATCGCTCAAATTTCAGCGGATCCGCTTCACGCTGCAATAGCTTCTGCCAACGCAGCTCCAATCCGGCCTGCCCCTCGCTGTCCAGGTCGGTGTAGCCCAACACGTCCGCCATTAGCTCTTGCTGAGGATAGACCCGGCTTGCCTGTTGCACCAGCTCCAGCCCGTCGGTATTGAGTGATCGCACTCGAGATGCCGTGTCTTCGCTAAGACGATTGCGCAGCCGCAGTCCGGTTTTCCCCTTGGCGAAAATTTTCATCAGCTCATCGGTGGACATATCCACAACGGGAGCCAGCTTTTCCGCCACATCCCCCGGTCGATCCTTGAACAAGCTGGGGTGAGCGTAGAGGGTGTAGGCGCGTCGGTCCAGGGCTAGCACCGTGCCGCGGTGATCCACGATGGATCGGCGGGGGACGAACGGAGTAACGGTTAGCTCCTGGTAGCCCTTGGCTTTGGCTTGCAGCTCCGCCGCTTGCAGCACTTGCAGCGTAAACAGTCGCCAGCTCAGTAGTCCTGTACCGCTAAACAAAATCATCCCCACCATCAGCACTCGCATTCGTGTGGGGCTAATGCTGCGGGGGTCGGGCCACTGCCAACGTAGGGCGCGGAGGGCTTCGATTCCTAATGCTTTTAATCGCTCGACCGGATTGGATGGTGTGGGTTCCGGTGTTTTGGGGCGATCGCGACGGGGGAACCGGGTAACGTTTGACGGGCGTGGCGGGCGATCGCGGTAGGGATCAGTATCAAAAGGTTTGAGGGGCAGGCGGGTGACGGTGCTGCCATCTTCGGGGAGAGCGTTGCCCAGGGCTTCCAGCTTTTCTAGGGTCTGGCGCGATCGCCGGGAGCCGCTATCAGGAATAGACGTGTCAGGGATAGACTCAGGCGCCGCCGTATTGTTAGGCGCAGACGTGCCAAAGTTCGACAGATCAAAGTCCGGAGTCGACTCGAAGGGATTGGGTTGTGACTCGGATCGATCCATAGGGTAAAGGTGGTTGGCTTTGGGATTGCTAGCCGGTTGTTTGCCTTAATTCTCTGCTTTAATCTTACTGGCAGAATCCCTGACAGGACACCCAAAACGGGGGCATTCCGTCAGCATTCGGGTCCATGGGACCCAAAATTTTCATGTGCCAACCCCTTGGGCTAATTTTTTAGTCGCTTGTTTAATCGCTTTTTGGGTCCCATGGACCCGAATGCTGACGGAATGCCCCCGTTTTGGGTGTCCTGTCAGGGATTCTGCCAGTAAGATTAAAGCAGAGAATTAAGGCAAAC
>JBCCTE010000403.1:0-3661 GCA_039198915.1 Cyanobacteria bacterium P01_D01_bin.73
GATCGATGATGAAAAAGTGCAGAGAAATGGCGACAAAGAACAGCACACATTCCCACCAGTTATGGCTGCCCATTTCCTGCATGAGATAGCCAACGATCAAGTTGAGAATCGCAAAACCGGTGATATGAATCCAAAACACAGCTCGGCTTGGAGACTCGGCTTGGTTTGCCGTAAGCTTTCGTCGCCGGGCAGCCAGAGCCAAAATATCCAACCCGTAGAAAACGAGTAATCCCAGCAGCGCCAATAGATAAACGTGGCTTTCCAAATACGCGACGAAGGGCAGCTTTGAATGTTCAAGTTCTAGCTGCGCCTTGCTCAATTCTGGGAACACCTCGATAAACACGTAGCCAATGGAAACGCCGCCTGAAAAAGACACCCAGCGATGCTCCGGCAGGAATTTAAACAGGTTAAGTTTCGATAAAAAGGCGTGGACTAGGGCAAGACCGATCGCCAAAAAAAGTCCCGGCTCCGACAGCATAGGAATCCTCACGGTGCATATAGCTTGCAAGCATCAGCCTAACCGTTGCCGTGTGCGGTAAAGGGAGAAGCAAAGGGCGATGTATGATGCCTAAAACTCTTCTGATTTTCCCTAGAAGTTGCTATCGATAGGCATTTGCAATCCAAGTTCTGGCTATGACCTCAACTGTGCAACTCCCCAGCACACCGCCGCCGGCAAAGAAAAAACGCACGACCAAACAGCGCATTGCCTTCGCGACGACGCTATTGCTGGCGGGGCTGGGGCTGATTGTCTTTCTGTCCCTAACCCAAGGATCGGTTCCCCTAACCGGTGAGGAAATTTTTAATGCCTTGCTGCGGCGTGGTGACCCGATCCACGAAACGATTCTGTGGGATTTGCGGTTACCTCGGGTGCTGGCAGCGCTGGTGGTCGGCGCGGCATTGGGTTTGTCAGGAGCGCTGCTGCAAGGGATGTTGCGCAACGGCTTAGCAAGTCCGTTTTTGCTGGGGATTTCGGCGGGGGCGGGCTTAGTGGTGGTGCTGGTAGTCGGCGTCGGGCTGCTGCAAATCTGGGTGCCGTTGGGGGCTTGGCTCGGAGCCGTGCTGACCACGTTGATGGTCTATCTTTTGGCACGGCGGGGCACAACGATTTCCGTGGAGCGCCTGGTGTTGGGTGGTGTGGCGTTCAGCTCCTTTTTCGGTGCCATCCAGTCATTGTTGCTGTTAATGTCTCCCGATGGGCAAATTCAGGCGGCGCTCAATTGGCTAATCGGTAGCCTAAACGGGCGGGGTTGGAATGAGGTGACCGTGGTGGGACCAGGGATTTTGCTGGCGGCGATCGCCGGATGCCTCTTAGCGCGACAGGTGAACCTACTCAGCCTTGGCGATGATTTAGCCACCGGCTTGGGCACGTCTCTGGTGCGATCGCGTTGCCTAATCGGAGCCGTCGCCACATTGCTCGCCGCCAGCGCCGTTAGCATCGCTGGATTAATTGGATTTGTGGGATTGATTGTGCCCCACGGGGTTCGGCTGCTGGTGGGCACGGATTATCGGCTGGTGCTGCCTTTTTCCACCTTGGGCGGGGCGCTGGTGCTATCGGCGGCGGATTTGATAGCGCGGGTGGGACCTGTGGAGCTGCCGGTGGGAGTGGTGACCGCCGTGATGGGCGCTCCCGTATTTATTGGTTTGCTCTATCGTCGTCGCGCCGGAGGAATGTGATTATGCCCGTTGAAGCGCGTCAATTAGCGGGAGGCTACGGCGATCGCCCCATCGTCGAAGCGGTAAATTTATCCATCCAAACCGGCGAATGGCTGAGCCTTTTGGGAGCCAACGGTTCGGGAAAATCCACCCTCCTACGACTCCTCAGCCGCATTCTTAAACCCCAAGGGGGATCCGTAATTCTGGACGGGCAGGATATTCAAACCCAATCCCCAACGGCGATCGCCCGCAAGTTGGCCCTACTCCCCCAGCAGCAAACCTTGCCCGACGGTTTAACGGTGTATCAACTGGTTAGCCTGGGGCGATCGCCGCACCAGCCCTGGTGGAAATGGGATTTAGATGAGGACGGGCGCCGGAAAGTCAACGAAGCGCTGGAGTGGACTGAGATTTCCCATTATCGCGATCGCCCAGTGACGGACTTGTCGGGAGGAGAACGACAGCGGGCGTTTTTGGCATTGGCGCTGGCTCAGGATCCTAAGATTCTGCTTCTGGATGAGCCCACCACGTTTTTAGATTTGCATTACCAGCTTCAGCTTCTGGAGCTATTGCATCGCCTGAATCGCCAGCAGAATTTATCCATTGTCACCGTGCTGCACGATATCAATTTGGCGGTGCGTTACAGCGATCGCCTAGCGCTGCTAAAACAGGGGCGGCTGTGGGGTGTGGGGACAACGGAGGAGATGATGACCTCCGAGACCATCGGCGCAGTCTTTGATATTGACACTCAAATTCTCGATACGCCTGTTGGTCCGCAGATTTGTCCCATAGCAGCCATTTCCACCGAAGCGCAGTCTTCTGAGGCATAGCCTTCGGGAATATTAGCCTTCGGGGATAGTGGAGGCGATCGCTGCCAAGTTGAGCCCTGCTGGGTAGCCACCTTCGGACTTGAGGCGTGCAAAATCCGCATCGGACAGCGGCAGCTTCATGGACTTCGCCATCGCTCGAACCGCGTCAGCTCGGTCAATGACTCCAGCAACCGCCCCCGCAGGCGTTAGAACAACCATCCGCGGCAGCCCCTCGTCTTCTAGTCGCCGCACAACCTTGACCAGTGACGTCGATTCCATCACCGTCGGCAGCTGCTCCAAAGGAATCGCGATGTCGCTGATGCGCTTTTGATCCCAAACGCTACGCTCAATTGTCTGTAACTCTTCCGGGCGCACTAGCCCTTGGTAACGACCATCAGAGGCGGCAAAAAATACCGGACGCTCTTCTTGCAGTAGATACTGATCTACGAACTCCCGCAGCGTTGAATTGCCGTCAACGACCCGGAACTCCCGGGCTACGGCGTCGCCAACCTTAAGCCCAACCAGCGCTTCTTGGAACGACGTGACCCGGTCATAATTGCTGGCATTTCGGGCGCAGAACCAGCCCAGAAACGCAATCCATAAGCCGCCGCCGCCGCCGTTAAAGGTTGTAAATAGCCCAAAGGCGATCGCCAACCAACCCAGCGTTAACCCCGCCTGTGCTGCCCAGTGGGTGCCTTTATAGCGGCTGCCGGTGATTTTCCAAACAATGGCTTTCAAAATTTGACCGCCATCCAACGGCAACCCAGGGATTAGATTAAAAGTCCCTAAGACCAAATTGATCCGCGCTAAGTTGTTGACAATAATTGACAGCGGGCTGCCTTCCACCAGCAGCGTGTTGAAGCCGAATAGCAGCCCAAACAGGATAATGCTGACGGCGGGACCGGCGATCGCAACGGCAAAGGCGCGCATCGGTGTTTTCGATTCCCGGTCAATCGCTGCCATCCCACCGAACATAAACAGGGTGATGGAATTGACCTTAATTCCCTGAGATATAGCTACCATGCTGTGCCCCAGTTCATGGAGCAGCACCGATGCAAACAGCAGCAGCGCCACAGCCAATCCAATTCCCCAGGTCAGCAGCATGCTCCATTCTGGAAAGCGGTTTTGCCATTCAATACTGTTGACGAAGGCAAACAGGGTGATGATTAGAAACCAGGATGGGTCAATCAGCAGGGGAATGC
>JBCCTE010000404.1:0-3647 GCA_039198915.1 Cyanobacteria bacterium P01_D01_bin.73
CGGCAGTACAGGTGACCATGGAAGGGCTAGACCAGATTTGGACCGGTGAGTACGCCACGTTGCACCAAGCATTGCGCCACTCAGGGCTTATTCATGAACCTTTAAATAGCGAGGAGCAGAGGATTTTGGATCGTCTGTGCCAGGTGTTGGTGGCGGTGCCTGATACGGATATGCCTCGGCTGATGGCAATCCTAACGGCAGCGACGTTGTTGCGCTATCCCTACCAACTGCCGGGCTTGGATCGCGATTGGTCCACCCTCAATACGGTGCCGTCGCGATATGTTGTGCTGCTGTTGGAGGTGCCGGACTATTTTGGGGAGCCGGGGGCGCTGGAGCAGTTTCGAGAGTATACGGAGACCCTGTGGGCAGCACTGCGGATCCAGGTACTGGGCAATCGCAACGATTTAACCTGGCAAAAAATTGCCCAGCGGCTGATGAACTACGGCACCATCACGCCTTTGTACTTTTCCGAAAACACTGGGCGAGAGGTGTATCGAAATAGGGCTCAAATTGTTGAAGCGGCTTTGGAGTCATCCCAACCGGAGCCACTGGATTGGGCGTTTCGACCGCGCCCCAATGATCGCCCCAAAGTTCGCATTGGCATCTTGCGTAACCACTGGCTGCCAGGCACCGAAAGCTTCTCCACCCTACCGGTGTTTGAGTATTTAGATCGGAATCGTTTTGAGGTGGTTCTTTACACACTGCATCCCACAGAAAACGATTTGGAGAACTATTGCGGTGATCAGGTGGCGGGGATGGTGGCACTGCCGTCCAGTTTGTCGGAGCAGGTGAACGCCATTCGCGCCGCCGACCTGGATATTTTATGGATTGGCACCAATGTGACCATGGTGACCAACGGCATTACATTACTGTCGGCGTTCCGTCTGGGGCGGGTGCAGGTAACCTCTATTAACTCTCCTACCACCACCGGCTTCCGCAATGTAGACATTTACTTTGGTGGATACCTAAGCCTAGGGAAGTCCTACGGGGCGTATCACGAAACGGCGATCGCCCTTCCCGGCAGCGGTATTTGCTTTAGCCGTCCGCCTCTGCTGGAAACCTCCGCTAAAACCTTTCCCACCCGATCCGATTGGGGCGCGTCTGACTCCGATGTGGTGCTAATTTCTGGTGCTAATTTTAATAAGCTGCTGCCGGAGCTGCGAGAGATTTGGACTCGAATTTTGGCAGCGCTGCCTAACGCTCGCCTAGTGCTGTATCCCTACAATCCCAATTGGCAACACCACTATCCCGGCGATCGCTTCCGTCAAGATTTTGGGGCACAGCTTCAGGCGGCGGGGGTAGATCCGTCGCGGCTGGTGATTTTGCCCCCTATGGCAGGCATTGCCGATATTCGCCAGTGTTTGCGCCAGGGGGATTTATATTTAGATTCTTTGCCCTACGGCGGTGCCACGTCTTTGCTAGATCCCATTGATGTGGACCTGCCTATGGTGGTGTACGAGGGGGAGGCACTGCGCTTCCGTCAGGCGTCGTCCTTGTTGCGGGAGCTCAATGAGCCGATTTTGCAAGAAATTATCGCCACCACCATTGACGAATACGTGGAAACCGCGATCGCCCTTGCCCAATCCCCCGCCCGTCGTCAGGCGATCGCCCAGGCCCTAGTCAAAGCCAAGGGCAATAGGTTACCGTTTCTTGACAGTGGTTGGTACAGCCGTGGAATCGCCCCGATCCTAGAAACCCTTGTTAACCATTGGACCCAAACTAAAGTGCCCGCCCTGTCATCGTCATCGTCTACCACCTCTTCAGCGTTGGTTCCGTCTTCCGCCGTGGTGAATTTATCGGCACTGCCCACGGATCGCATCATTCCCGTTACCGTTAAAACCCCCGATATTCCCGAAACGCCCCCCCTTACGGGACCGCCCGTGCCGCCATTGCCTTTAGCCCCAGCCCTCACCCGCCCCCAACTGCAACAACTGGCGGGAGTGCTGAATTTATGGCGCATTTCCCCGGAAGATCCAGTGGTGGCGGATCAAGTGCGCCAGTGGCGATCGCTCCTGGTCAACACCTGGGAAAGGATCTATCCATCCCAAGCCCAGCAGCAGTTTTTCCAAGTGCCCGGTCAGGCGTATCAAATTTTAGTGGGCGGCGGCGTGCAAAAACTGCCGTGGACTGACGAAGAGCGAGCCCACACCCGTGCCGTTGTTGACTTTATTCAGGGCAATCCCAGCGGGGGCGATCGCCTCACTGCCTATATGGTGGCTATGTTGTACTTTAGCCCCGATGCCTTGAAAATTGAGCAGGCCAAAACTCGCCTTCCGGAATGGCTATATCCCGTTTACGCCAATATTTTTGAGCCCACCCCCGCGTCCACCCCTTAGGTTTCAAAGCTAGGTCACTGTCCCCAGACTATTCGTCAAACGCAATGAATATAACGCAATGAATCAAAAACGACTCCATGGTGTTGGCCCCTTTGGCACCTAAGTAACGGTTCGCCTCAATAAATCCTGAAACCATAAGCAGTAGCGCTACCATCTACCACCCCGTTTAATTTATGGCGAACAAAGCTTATCCGTTTTATACCGCCGATGTGTTTAGCGATCGCCCCTTCGGAGGCAATCCCCTCGCCGTCTTTCCTGTTGCCGACGGCATCACCGACGAACAGATGCTCCGTATTGCCCAGGAATTCAACCTTTCAGAAACGGTATTCGTCCAGCTTCCCCGCACTCCCCGCGCTGATCGCCGCCTGCGCATCTTCACTCCCACCGGCGAAATTCCCTTTGCTGGGCATCCCACCATCGGAGCGGCGGCCGTTTTGACCCTAATCGGCGAAGTGCCTGCCACCAGCGATGAAGCTATTATCTACCTTGAAGAAAACGTGGGCTTTATCCCCGTTAAAATTCGTGTTGACCTAGATAAGCCTGTCTACGCTGAACTCACCGTCCAGCAGCCCCCCACTTTCGAACCGCCCCCGGCTTCCCTCCCAGCCATTGCCGCCGCTGCCGGGCTAACTGAAAATGATTTTCTCGATGTGGATCGTTTTCCCCCCTTAGTGGGCTCCTGTGGTTTGCCGTTTTTGATATTGCCCGTCAGGGATATTGATGCCCTAGGGCGATCGCACTTAACCCAATCCCTATGGCAGGAGCATCTGCAAAATACCCCAGGGGCACACTTATATTTGATTGCCCCCGACGATGCCCAATCTCCCCAGTCCACCCATTGGCAAGTGCGCATGTATGCCCCGGCCCTGGGCATCAGCGAAGATCCAGCCACCGGGTCTGCCGCCACTGTCCTCGGAAGCTACCTGGCACAACACGGGCTATCCCAGGACCACAGCGACCTTGAAGACGGTGAATATCGCTGGGACCTTAAGCAAGGTATCGAAATGGGACGCCCCAGCACCCTCGCCATTCGCACCACCATTGAAAATCAAACCATCACGGCTATTCGAGTCGGGGGGCGCTCCATTTTAATGAGCAAAGGAGAATTCCTTTTGCCAGATTCCGACGAAGAGCCTTAGGGCATGTCATCCAGCATCACTAACCAACGTTTAACGCCCTAGGGTCAATGCAATAAAAATCATTGCAATAGACATCAGTGCAATGAAAAACAGAACAATTTTGAGTCACGTCACTTATTGCTTTGCCAACGCTTCGTGAACGGGAACCCTCGGCGATCGCTGGCTGTTTCGC
>JBCCTE010000405.1:0-3631 GCA_039198915.1 Cyanobacteria bacterium P01_D01_bin.73
CAAGATTGCTAACTATCCTGGCGTTGCAGGGGATGTTAGTGGGGACGACTTACTGGCAGTAATGCGCAAGCAAGCTGTTGATTACGGCACTGATTATCGGCGAGCCCAGGTGTTCGGCATTGATGTAGATGGCCCTTTCAAAACTGTCTACACTCCGGAAGGGACGTTCAAAACTAAGGCATTGGTTTTGGCAACTGGAGCCATGGGACGCACCTCCTCGTTTAAGGGAGAGTCCGAGTTTTTGGGGCGTGGTGTTAGCTACTGCGCAACCTGTGATGGGGCGTTTTATCGCTCTCGCGAGGTTGCGGTGGTGGGGCTAAATCAGGAGGCGATCGAGGAGGCGCAGGTGTTGACGAAGTTTGCGTCGACGGTTCATTGGTTGACGCCGAAATCGCTACCTAAGAACGATGCCCATGCCCAGCACCTGGTATCGATGGACAACGTCAAGCCCTGGGAAAAGGCGCGATTGCTTTCGGTAGAGGGTGACAAGGGCGGCGTGACCGGCATCGAGTTCAAGCCCCGTGGTGAGGATTCCCGAATTCTGGCTGTGGATGGAGTATTTATCTATCAGAGTGGCTCTAAGCCGATCACTGACTTTGTTGGTGGTCAGGTGGAGTTCAACGCCGATGGCGGTGTCAAAGTTGACGAGATGATGCGCACTTCGGTGGAGGGTGTGTGGGGCATTGGTGACATTCGCAATACGCCGTTTAAGCAAGCGGTTGTTGCGGCGGGCGATGGTTGTATCGCTGCCATGTCTATTGATCGATTTATTAACCAGCGCAAGTCGATTCGCCCTGATTGGCACCATAGCTAGTAGGGACTGGTTGAGTTTAGAGCGGCGCTGCCGCTGCGCACGTTAGATTGGGGTTGCCCGCTTTGGGTGGCCCCTTTTTGAGCGAAGGGGGGCTCGAATCGAATTCACAACCCCAATCAGAATGTGTTTCGAGTGAGATTGCTACGAGTTGGATTGTTACGAGTCAGATCATCAAAAATCAGATCATCGAATTTGATTTAGGCAAACTGGAATTATTGGGAGACTGTTGTTAGGCGTATGGTGAATGGGCAGGGATTGAGGCGTCGTGGCGCTGGATTAATTGCCAAGTCGATTGTTGGATCCGTGGTGGGATCGACGATGGGGCTTTGGCTGTTGATAGGCTCTGGCATGGCGATCGCCCAGACATCTGCTCAACACGCTCAGCAAACCGCCACGCCGGACACCGCTGCTCCAGAAGAACTGCGGGATGCGGTAGAGGCGGAAGAATCCCGCGATAGCGAGGGATTGCAGCGGAGAAGTCAGCGATCGCCCCGCACTGAAAAAATTGGCTCCTTTACCAGCGGTCCCTGTCCTTTTATTACCCCTCCCGCGCTGGCGAATCGTCTCGAGTGTGGGTTTGTGACGGTGCCGGAGCGCCACGAAAGTCCCAATGCCGGGCGATCGCTGCGGTTGGGCGTTGCAATTTTAAAGGCTATTGAAAGTAGCGAGGGTGAGGGGGGCATTCAGCCGGATCCTTTGGTGATGGTGCAAGGTGGACCGGGGGGCTCCATGGTGGAGTTGATGCCCTACTTTGGTCCGGAGCTATCGGCGGCGGCGGGATTTGGGGCGAATCGCGATTTGGTTTTGATCGACCAGCGGGGGACGCTGCATTCGGATCCGTTTTTGTTTTGCGATGAGGTGCACCAATTTCGGGTAGACCACGCTCGGGATCCAGAATCACCGGAGTTGCGCGATAAGTTGGATCAAGCAACGGCAGCCTGTCGCGATCGCCTCACCGAAGAGGGCGTTGACTTGGCGGCGTTTAATAGCGTGGAGAGCGCTGCGGATGTGGCGATGGCCGTGCAGGCTTTGGGTTATGACGAGTTCAATTTGTACGGGGTGTCCTACGGGACGATGCTTGCCCAGCACGTGATGCGGGACCATCCGGACAAGCTGCGATCCGTGGTTTTGGATTCCGTTGCGCCGCTGGATATTAGTTTTGTGGAGGCAGTGCCCCAAAGTACCTACCGGGTGTTGCGTAAGTTTTTTGAGGCTTGCGAAGAGGATGCGGCGTGTAACGAAGCCTATCCCAACTTGGAAGCGAAGTTTTTTAAGGCGATCGCCCGGCTGAATGAGTCTCCCATCGAGCTAAGTTTGCCCAACGTTGGCGCAATTCAGGAGGCAATTTTGGGCGGAGCGCCGGTAGAAGGGTTGAGCTTCCGCGATTTTCTGGTGCCGATTTTATTCGACGGTGATGCGCTGCTATTGTCCCTGAACGTGTCGTTTTATTCGTCGCAGCTGATCCCATCATTACCCCAGGCGGTCCATGAAGCCTATTTGGGCAACTACTCGGGGCTTCTGAAAACCCTGCCGACGTTGGTGTTCAGCAAAAACCAAGCCGACGGGGTTTATAACTCGGTGATTTGCAGCGAGGACGGCGGCTTTGATATTGAGGATGTGGAGCTGGATGGGATTCGCCCGGAATTGGTGGAAACCCTGCGAGAGTCGCCGGCGGATGTATTGAGAACTTGTGGCATTTGGCAGGTGCCGCTCTTGGAAAGTCGGGTGAATAAGCGCGTCAGAAGTCGCATCCCGACGTTGCTGCTATCGGGGGGATTTGACCACATTACGCCGCCTAGTTTTGCCGCCCGCGTTGCCCGTCGCCTGCGCCGCAGCTATCGCTACACGTTCCCCCATCTCGGTCACGCACTGCTGGGAAATGACGACTGCGTAACCCTGACAATTGGACGTTTTTTGGAGGATCCTCGCAAGGACCCCAAACCGGAGTGTGTGGAGCAGCCGGTGGAGTTTAAGGTACCCACAGCCCCGAAAATGGTGCCAGCGGTAGTGCATCAGGGACAGGTGGAAACCCTGGTGCCAGAAGGATGGCGGAGCGGCGGGGGCGATCGCAACACCTGGTCGGAGGTATCTGATTTTGGTCCCACGGGTCGCAGCCTGGTATTTTTCAGCGTGCCGGGGTCCGATGAACCGGTGTTTTTAAGAAATCTATTGCAGTCGCTGCCCTATAAGTTTCAGCCAAGTTTTATGAAGCAGGTGGGCGATCGCCAGTGGACCATTTCGGTGATTGATAACCCGGCGCAGGTGTCGGTGGTGGCCAGTACGGCGATCGCGGGGCAAGTCTATTTCGTGGCGCTGGATACGGACACCTTTTGGCACCGGGATGCAGTGCTGGACGAGGTGCTGGGCAACTTTCAAATTGTTGGACCAGCACCTCAGCCTTAGTTTTTCAGGTTAGATTTCTAATTTCTAGAACTAACCCAACGGGCTGCGGCGTTTGCGGCGGGCAAGGAATTTATCAACCGATAGATCGTTGAAGCAGCGTCCGGCAATCAGCAGCGTAAACACAATGGCGTAGTTCAATTGGGAAGATGCAGCGCCCCAATCCTTAAGCAGCGTCACTCCGTAGGTCAGCATCGCCAACAGTGCCATGCCAACTATCAGTGAAATTTCGGTAAATAGACCGAGGGTGATGCCGATGCCGATCAATAGTTCAATGATGGGCACCAAAAAGGCGGGACCGCGTACCAGCGCTTCGGGGATAAAGGTGCTTTGGAAGAGGTCGACCATGCCCTGGGCGTATTGAGGCAGCGAGCCTTCGCCGAAAATGCCGACAAAACCATGGTTAAAAAAGTTCAC
>JBCCTE010000406.1:0-3627 GCA_039198915.1 Cyanobacteria bacterium P01_D01_bin.73
CGCAGTTCTTTTTCTACTGTCAATGCATAGTAGTAAGACTGCACCATTTCCAACTTTGTCCAAGGGTCGTTCTTATTTTGAATCACCAGGATCGGCACTGTGACTTTGGGCGCATCATCAATGAAATTAGGTTCAGCCATATCAAAGCCCAGTCGTTGTTGGGACACCTTTGCCCCAGCGCGTGCCATGAAGCCAGGCATTCCCAGCGCCTCTATAAAGTAGCGGTATAGCAAGGGCTGTACAGCAACCATGGCTTTCACCTTTTCGCGACTTGCCAACCCGTCCGACAACCCATAAGCGTAGGTCGTTGAAGCAGAGCCCATACAAATACTGAGCAGCCCCACGCGAGCATCATCAAATTCGGGGCGACCAGATACAAAATCCACTGCTGCGAGTACATCCTTAGCCTCCTCTGGTCCCCAGCTGACCCACGGAATCGTACCGAGATCGCTGTCTCCGTGCCCCCTCAGGTCGTACATCAACACGGAATAGCCCCGCTCTGATAGGTATTGAGCCTGCCGCAAAAATTTGATGTCTTCTTTCCAAGGGGTAATAAGCCCCTTGCCTTTTGGGGACCAGCCACCGCGATTACACTGCACACCAAAGTGGCTTTGGACAATAACTTTTCCTGTTCCACCTTTGATGAGCCAGCCTCGCAAAGTCACCCCATCACGTGCGTTAAACTCCACATTTTCGTAGTCGAGACCATAGCTTGTAGGGCTATCAAACAGCGGTGACTGAGAGGGCTTAAGCATCATATTGGAGACCATATTTCCAAACATTATTCACCCCTCAAAAGCCCTTGTTGATGGACAAGCTGTCACAGCGATCATAGCTACAAAACCCAGAAATCCTGGAAGAGCTAAACATTGTTGAAGAAAAACGCCACAACTTTTTTCAGCCTCTTCACAACGAGTCAACACAATCTCTACAGTGAAATGACATAACCGTCTGATCCGCAACCATGACTCCTTCTCCAAAACCATTGTCTCCCTCCCAAAAATGCTCCGGCTGGCAGTTTTGGATTGATCGCGGGGGGACGTTCACCGATATTGTTGCCCAAGCTCCCGACGGTGAGCGATTCGTGCATAAGTTGCTGTCGGAAAATCCCGAGCGGTATGCCGATGCGCCGGTACAGGGAATTCGTGAGGTTTTGATTGCGCAGGGGGTAATTTCTGCCGATGAGCCGGTGCCGCTGGAGCAGATTGATGCCATCAAAATGGGGACGACGGTGGCGACAAATGCGCTGCTAGAGCGGAAGGGCGATCGCGTTGTCCTAGCCATTACGGAAGGGTTCGCCGATGCGCTAAAAATTGGCTATCAAAATCGACCGGATTTGTTTGCGCTGCATATCCAACGCCCGGAGGTGGTTTACGAAACGGTGGTGGAGGTGCCGGAGCGGTTGGATGCCCATGGCACGGTGGAAATTGGCCTGACGCCGGAGCGACTGGAGCGGGTGCGATCGCAATTACAGGCAGCGTACGATCACGGGATTCGTAGCTGCGCCGTGGTGTTGATGCATGGGTATCGCTATCCCGACCATGAAAACTCGGTGGCGGCGATCGCCCAAAAAATCGGGTTTACGCAAGTGTCGGTGTCCCACAAAATCAGTCCGCTAATGAAGCTGGTGGGGCGAGGCGATACCACCACAGTGGATGCCTACCTATCGCCAATTTTGCGGCGCTACGTGGCTCAGGTGGAACGGGAGTTGCAGGGCAGGGCAGCTGAATCGGTCAAGCCTATAAATCAATTATTTTTTATGCAATCCAATGGCGGCTTGACGGCAGCGGCGGATTTCCAGGGCAAAGACAGCATTTTGTCGGGACCGGCGGGGGGCATTGTGGGGGCGGTGCAAACCTGTGGAGCGGCGGGTTTTGACAAGATTGTCACCTTTGATATGGGGGGCACGTCCACCGATGTGGCTCGATACGCGGGGGAGTATGAGCGGCAGTTTGAGACGACGGTGGCGGGGGTTCGACTGCGGGCTCCGATGATGGCGATCCATACGGTGGCGGCGGGCGGCGGGTCGATTTTGCAGTTCGATGGGCAGCGCTATCGGGTGGGGCCAGATTCGGCAGGGGCAAACCCAGGTCCGGCTGCCTACGGGCGGGGTGGCCCCCTAACGGTGACCGATTGCAATGTGATGTTGGGCAAGCTGCAACCGGCGTTTTTCCCCCAGGTGTTTGGTTCCGATGGCGATCGCCCTCTGGACACCTCAATAGTTCAAGAAAAGTTTATACGACTCGCCCAAGAAATTGATGCAGCGATGGCCGATGGGCGATTGCCAGAAGAAGTGGCGGCGGGATTTTTGGCGATCGCCGTGGAAACTATGGCCAACGCCATCAAAAAAATCTCCATCCAGCGGGGCTATGACCTGACGGAGTACGTACTGTGTTGCTTTGGCGGCGCGGGCGGGCAACATGCCTGTTTAATTGCGGAATCCTTGGGAATGTCGCGTATTTTTATCCATCCCTATGCGGGCGTTTTATCAGCATTTGGTATGGGGTTGGCGGACCAGCGGAAAATTGCAGAACGGGCGATCGAGGCAACGTTAGAGCCAGCGCTTCAGCCTCAGCTCGAGCAAGTTTTTAGTGAATTATCGACAGAATTATCAACAGAGTTAGAGTCTGACGCTGCCGCCGATTTACCGAATGTTTCCCAGGTCAAAACGGCGCGACTACGCTATGCCGGAACTGATTCGCCTTTGGTGGTTACGTTCGATTCCCTTGAGGAAATGAAGAGGGATTTTGAGACCCAACATCGACAGCAATTTGGATTTATTTTGGCGGATAAACCGTTGGTGGTTGAGGCGATCGCCCTAGAAATTATCGAGAAAATGCCCATCCCTCCAGAGCCAGTTCTGGAGCGATCGCGATCAAAAGATATCGAGCCTAAGTCAATAGAAACGGTCCGTATTTACACGAAGGAACAGTGGCACGACGCGCCAGTTTTTCAGCGAGATTCCTTACAGCCTGGAAATGCCATCGAAGGTCCAGCGTTAATTATTGAGCCGACCGGAACTAACGTCGTTGAGCCCAATTGGTCCGCGAAAGTGAATGAATTAGGTGGCTTGGTCTTTGAAAAATTGGCGAAGGTTGATGATAAAAACAGCGAGATTGTAGCCATGGTAAGTGACTCGCCGGACCCAGTGTTACTAGAGATTTTTAATGGGGTGTTTGGGGCGATCGCCGACCAAATGGGTTTGACGCTGCAAAAAACCAGCTACTCCGTAAATATCAAAGAACGGCTGGATTTTTCCTGCGCAATTTTTGATTCTCGGGGACAACTTGTAGCCAATGCTCCCCATATGCCGGTCCATCTGGGCTCTATGGGTGAAAGCGTTCTGGCATTGACTCGGGCGCGCCTCGGCAGATTGAAATCGGGCGATGTTTATATCTCCAACAATCCCTACAATGGCGGCACCCATCTGCCCGATATCACTGCGATTTCTCCGGTTTTTCTTACGCCGGGCGATCGCTCCCCCTCCTTCTACGTCGCCTCCCGAGGTCACCACGCTGATATTGGCGGCATCACTCCCGGCTCTATGCCTCCCACCAGCACCAGCATTGACCAGGAAGGGATTTTGCTGGATAACCATCTCCTGGTGCGCGACGGCGAATTTCTGAC
>JBCCTE010000407.1:0-3603 GCA_039198915.1 Cyanobacteria bacterium P01_D01_bin.73
CCGTCGTCTAGGTCATCATCGTAGCCACCACGATCACTGCTGGCGCGAGGACCAGCTTCATCGGGGAAAAGAGGATCATCAATGGCGGAGGGTCGATCCTGACTGTCTCGGTTATCGCGACCTGGATCGGAAGCAGGTTCAGCGCCACTGTCGGACGGCGGACTATCGAGGGGTTGATAGTCTACGTAGCTTTCGTCGCTGGTATCCCGATCTCGAGGGGGATCTCGACGGGGATCGCGCCCCATATCAGGACCGTCATCGAAGGAGCCAGAGGGTCTATCGGAAGGGGGACCAGACTGGCGGCGCGATCGCGGTTCATAGGGCTGATCATCAAAGAGGGTTCCTTCGCTGCGGCGACCGTTAGAGCGGGGGCGGCGGGAATCGGGACGGGATTCAGAGCGGGAGTCACCACGGGATTCGGACGGGGGCGGCTCCAGGTTCAACCCACCACGGCGAGACCGGGGGCGATCGCCCACAGCAGGACCGGATTCACTGGGACCGGAACCGCGACGGGACGGGGGACGACCAGAGCGCGGACCAGAGCGCGGGGGACGGCTGGGCGACACATCATCACCACCCCAATCATCTTCAGCCGCAGGACGACGGCTACCGGGGCGACGGGAAGGAGACTGGGACGGACGGCGGTTAGACGGGGCAGGACGACTGCTGCGGGGGCGATCGCCTCCACGGCGGCGGGACCGAGACTCATCATAATCATCATCTCGGTAATCTCGCGATCGCTCTAGCTGCGGATCTCGCGAGCCCAGTGCGCCACGGATACGGCGAGGATAGAAATCTTCCTCCTCGTCCAGGGCATCCATATCGTCATCCAGTTCGGCGCGATAAACCCGGCTGACTGGGCGATCGTCATCCACAACAGGGGTGCTGCGCTTAGCCTGCTCGGTGGTTACGCCCCGTAGACGGACGCTTTCGTAGGCAAAGAAGATGGTGGAGCCAGCCAATAGGAACTGGCTGAACTGCAAAATTGGGTCAAGTCGCCAGCTGTTGAAAAATAGGATGCCGCCACACAGCAGTCCTACCGCTGCGAAAAAGATGTCATAGTCCCGCGCCAAACCAGGGCGTACGGACCGCAAAAAATACAAGGACGCTCCGGCCACCGCTAACACGATGCCGATAAAGCTACCCCAGCTAAACCCGATATTTACCATTGTTCCCTACGGCTTTTCCTGTCCCATCGATGCTGATCCGCCAAAGTTACGCTCTTAGCTTGGCATCTCTAACATTCTGGCATGTCCAAAAGTGGAGAGACTCCGACAGTGCTTAAGCAACAACTACGCCGTGGCCTCTCTCACCTTGAGCAATACTGGATCCCTAAAAATTGCGGCGACGAATCTTGTCACGCTGGCTAATAAATACCAACGCAACGGCAATTGGAACCACCACAACCGCACCGCCGAATAAAAGACTCAACAAAAAGTTGGTTAGGGAAGAAGTCATTGCTATCCTCAGCTCGAAATAACAGGATTAATTAAAGCTTATTGTATCGGTCCTTTTACACCCTGCGACTTAATCCTTAAGACTATTGTGTCAATGGTTTGGGGGGGCGATCGCGCGATGCGGTTTATGGGAGGTCGGAACGTGAAGCTGTATTGCTGGTTTACTTTGGCTTGTTTCGAAGAGAGTAGCCTAAGTAAACGGTGTTTTCCCAAACAACTACCCCCGTTTTCTAGCTATGACCCCTGATTTTCTCGCCTCCATCGGGCTCAGCGTTTTCCTCGGCGCTGGCATCTTCCTATTCATTATTCGAATTGTGCTGACCTGGTATCCCCAGGTGGAGGGCGATCGCTTCCCTTTCAATTTGGTTATTTTGCCAACGGAGCCCTTCCTAAAGCCCACCCGCAAAGTGGTTCCTCCCATTGGCGGCGTAGATATTAGTCCGATCATTTGGGTCGGCATTATCAGCCTGGTGCGGGAGGTCCTGCTAGGTCAGCAGGGAATTATTACGATGAGTTTGTACTAAAAAACTCAAGCCCTCGTGGTTTTCCAGCTATGGCTAACGCTGCCCAAGATTTAAATCATCCCCGTCCAGATAGCGGAAACTCTAGCGAACCCGCTGCATCGCAAGGGTGGAACCAACGCTACAAGGATCAGAATACTGGGTGGGATCTTGGGCAGCCGTCGCCGGTTTTGGCAGCATTTGTACCGGAATATTTGAAGCAAAATGACTTTCTGGAGCGATCGCCTAAAGCCGCTGTAGTGGGTTGCGGTCGCGGTCATGATGCCCGGTTTATTGCCAAGTTAGGGATAGAAACTGTTGGCTTTGATTTTGCGCCCCTGGCAGTTAAAGAAGCACGGGAATTGGCGGAGCAATCACAATTAACGGAAAAGCAATTGCGGTTTGAGCAGATGGATATTTTCGCAGTTGCTCCAGAGTGGCAGGGGCAGTTTGACCTAATTATTGAGCACACCTGCTTCTGTGCGATTAATCCAGAGAAGCGCTCTGATTATGTAGAGTCAATGCGATCGCTGCTGAAGCCAGAGGGAATTTTAATCGGCGTTTTCTTCACCCACAACCGACCCGGTGGTCCCCCCTTTGGCACCAATAAAGCTGAAGTCTTGGACGTATTTCTGCCAAAGTTTAAGCAAGAATCTTGGCAGCTTAGCGAGCACTCAATCGGTTCTCGTAAAGGTGATGAGCACGTTGGAGTGTTTCGGGCGATCGCCTAGAACTCTGCCTCCTTAAGGCTAGTGCGGCTGTTGGATCTGTTAGGTCCAGCAGCCGCGCTAAAAACTCCGCGTGACGCTTGTGCGAACTATCCTCTGCCCATTGGTAGGCTCGTTAAGCTAGCGCGGAATCGGAGTTAACTTCGAGAAATCTAGTAGTTTCCAGAAGCAAGGCGAGTTCTCTCTTCCCGTAACTTCTGACGTTTCCGCCGCTTGGCATCCATGCTGGGAGAATCGGCACCTCGTAGAAGCAGAGACAGTCCGCAGCCAGCCATCACAATGCCGTAGGTGAACTTGTAAGGATTGCCGATGGTAAAGAATCCCGGCACTATAAATGTCATCAATCCCATCCAAACAAAGAACGCAGCAATGTAGCGCGTGTAAAAGCCGCAAATCATTGCTATGCCGAGAATGACCTGTATGATCCCTCCAATAACTAGAAAGGTGTTTGGATCAATAAAAATCAGGCTTTGAAAATCTTTTACGTAGACATCTGCCATCGCCGGGACGGTGATTTTTTGAATCCCCCAGAGAATAAGGGGACCACCAACAAAAATTCGTAAGATAAGGTTCTCGTATCGGGCATACTGCTGCCAATTCATGCGGTCAGACCTCACACTCGCTTGATTTATATCCCTAGTACGAGTGGAGAAGGAGATTGTATGCAGCAGTCAGAAACTTTTCATTAAATTGAAAACAGCGATCTTGAATTAGAGAAGCCTTTGCCTTTTAAGACTGCCCTCAAAACTCCTCAGCGCAATGGAGTCCCCAGTAAAGCTGATAGACACACTAGACCTCTTGCACAAATCTTAATCTTAAAAGCAGACGTGCAGGGCTCTCTCGAAGCTATTTTGGGTTCGCTCAAACAAATTCCGCAAAACGAAGTACATATTCGCTTGTTATTATCTGCTCCCGGAG
>JBCCTE010000408.1:0-3588 GCA_039198915.1 Cyanobacteria bacterium P01_D01_bin.73
ATGGTGCTGTCCTGGTGGGTTACAACCATATACGTCGAGCCCTGAGGACCATGGCGACTCAAATCCCGCATCATGTCCTCCACGATGGTCGAGGCGATGGGGTCCAGTCCCGCCGTTGGTTCGTCGTAGAGGATAATCTCTGGCTCATCGCTGGAAACGGTGGGATCTTCGATGACCGCCCGGGCAAAGCTCACCCGCTTGCGCATCCCTCCCGATAGCTCCGCCGGGTAGCGATCGCCAATGTTCGGCAGCCCCACCCGCTCCAGGGCATCGTTCACCAGCCCCATAATTTCTCTGTGACTTAGCCGGGAATGCTCAAACAGGCTAAAGCCAATATTTTCAGCAACGTTCAAGGAATCAAACAGCGCCGATTGCTGGAAGACCAGGCGAATGTTGACCGACTCTCGCTGGTCCGTTTCGTCCATGGTGCCCACCCGCCGCTGGTCGCCCACCCAAACGTCTCCGGCATCGGGTGCCATTAGTCCACTGATAATCCGGAAGATTGTGGACTTTCCGGTTCCCGAAGGACCAATGACCGCGATCGCCTGGCCTGCGAAAACATCCAGGTCCACCCCGTTAAGGATGGCGCGATCGCCAAAGGACTTTTTAATCCCCCGCAGCCTAACCAGAGGCTCATTCTTCGGCAGGACAATCGACGGGGAAGAATTGACAGCAACATCAGTCATAGCAAGCTCTCAACGGAAGCGCAGAGCGCAGACGAATCACCTTTGCACCGGGACTTTTATTCAAAACCTTAGCGTGGGAAACGTTCGCATCTGCCTAGGGTAACGGGAATGGGAAAGCGCACATTAAGCGGGCAGGGACACTTTAGAGAATGGACACTCAAAATTACTGGGCTCTACCCTATACCTAGACACTATCCCCAATGGGGCCGATGTAAACGGTAATGATCGATAGCATCGTGTCTAAGCGTCTAAATCAAGCTTGAACTCAGATCCCCAGCCAGCGCTTTTTTGCCATTAACTCCTTTTGTACCTTTTCACCATTCTGTTTTGAAACATCGACTTTATCGCTCAACCCTTAATCAACTGACGGCTTTGCAGCAGGATTGGCGCGATCGCCCGGAATCGAGGCGGGTTAACCGCTGGGCGAAGTGGCTAATGCCGGGGCTGTTGGTGAAGCGCTGGATGCTGCTGAGCACCGCCGGCATCATTATGATTCTGCTGGGGCTAGCGATTTGGACGAATCAAACTCCTATCTTTTACATCACCCAGTTTCTAGGGGCTTTACTGGGCTACGTCACCAATTTCTTCCCCAGCTATATCTCTGGACCGCTGGCGCTGGCGATCGGGGTGGCGCTGGTGCTGTGGGGACAGAAGCAAACCTTTGAAACCATTAGCCATGTCTACGAACCCAGCGGTGACGGAGAGCTGATTGATCGCCTCTGGACCCAGCGACGGTTGAATCGGGGGCCCCATATTGTGGCGATCGGCGGCGGTACCGGTCTATCCACCCTGCTGCGGGGCATCAAACACTACAGCTCCCACGTGACGGGCATTGTCACCGTTGCCGACGATGGCGGTTCATCGGGGCGATTGCGGCGGGAAATTGGCGTGCTGCCGCCGGGGGATGTGCGCAACTGTTTGGCGGCGCTGTCGGCGGAGGAGCGGCTAATGACCGAGCTGTTTCAGTATCGTTTCACGGCTGGCGATGGCTTGGCAGGTCATAGCTTCGGCAATTTGTTTTTGACCGCCATGAGCGATATTACCGGCGATATGGAACGGGCGATCGCCGCCAGCTCCAAGGTTCTCGCCGTCCAAGGACAGGTTTTGCCCGCAACCCTCAGCGACGTGCAGCTTTGGGCAGAAATGGACGACGGGCGCATTATCGAGGGCGAGTCTCAAATTCCCGAAGCGGGCGGCAAAATTACGCGCGTCGGCTGCACCCCCGCCAATCCGCCAGCCTTGCCTAAGGTTCTGGAGGCTATCCGCACTGCCGACTACATCATCATCGGTCCCGGCAGCCTCTACACCAGCATCATCCCCAACCTGCTGGTGCCGGAAATCACCGAGGCGATCGCCCGATCGTCAGCCCCCTGCGTTTACGTGTCCAATATCATGAGCCAGCGGGGCGAAACCGACGGATATTCCGTAGCGGACCACATCCGAGCGATCGACGAAGCCTGCGGTCGGCGGTTATTCGATACGGTGCTGGTGCAAAAGCTGAGCCCCTCCCCGGTGGCGTTGGAGCGCTACGCCAACCGTAATTCCTATCCAGTTGCAGTGGATCGTGAGGCGATCGCCGCCCTGGGCCGCCGCATTGTCCTAGCCAACGTGATGGACGAAGATCCTAACGGCATCGTGCGCCACCACTCCCGACGATTGGGACAGATGTTGCTGCGGTGGTACGACCGGTTGCAAAATATTGATAGCGCTGCAACCATCGATAAGCCCGCGCGCCAAAAAGTTTAGCCCCCAAAGTCGCTCAATCTAACTGCCTTAACCCATGCATAGCCATCTCCCCCCGTCCTGGCAGTCCAAGCCCAGCGAAATCAGCTCGGAAACCGTTTTTTGGAGCCGCCGCAAGTTCCTGAAAAATCTCGGTCGTGGGGCGATCGCCGCAGGAGCCCTATCCCTCGCCGGCTGCCAAGGCAACAGCAGCTCCGTCAGCGCCCTAGACGAAACCCTCGCCGCCCCCGGTCCCACCCGCTTCAAGGACCCCTTCAAAGGCATCGCCCGCAACTCAAATTTCACCAATCCCCAACGGGAGCTAACTCCTCAAAAACTCGCCGCCAGCTACAACAACTTCTACGAATTCGGCGAAACCAAATCCATCCAAACCGCCGCCCAGCGCCTTCCCACCGATCCCTGGACCATCGAAGTCGGCGGGCTCGTCCAAAATCCCACCAAATATGATCGCGACGACCTCTTCAATAAATTCGACATTGAAGAGCGCATTTACCGCTTCCGCTGCGTCGAAGCCTGGGCAATGGTTGTCCCTTGGATTGGCTTCCCCATGCGCAAAATCCTAGAAGCCGCCGACCCCAAACCCAGCGCCCGCTTCGTCAAATTCACCTCCTTCTACGACTCCAAAATCACCACCGGTCCCCTATTCAGCTTTGGCGGTCTCCCCTGGCCCTACGTAGAAAGTTTGCGCATTGATGAAATGGCCAACGACCTCGCCTTCTTCGCCGTCGGAGCCTATGGAGAATTGCTGCCCAAACAACACGGCGCTCCCATCCGCTCTGTCCTCCCCTGGAAGTACGGCTTTAAGGGGCCAAAATCTATCGTCAAAATCGAGTTCGTAGACGAGCAGCCCGCCACCTTCTGGAACACCCTAGTGCCTGACGAGTACGGCTTTATCGCCAACGTCAACCCTGAAGTGCCCCATCCCCGCTGGTCCCAAGCTTCCGAACGGCTAATCGGCGATGGACCTGCCCTCTCCTGGCAGCGAATCCCTACCTTGCCCTACAACGGCTACGGAGAATTCGTCGCCAATTTATATACTTAGAAAGAACGTGCGGCTTTTCAGAGTGTGTCTTCAAATCTGCATGTCTGGTTTCAGCAGCGTCGCCCGATCATAATGAGCTTAAGTAAGCACGATCTTGAAAGTGACGATCGCTACCCA
>JBCCTE010000409.1:0-3588 GCA_039198915.1 Cyanobacteria bacterium P01_D01_bin.73
CCAGATTTATATCTTCTGGGAGCTGGTGGGGATGTGCTCCTACCTGCTCATTGGTTTCTGGTATGACCGTCGTCCCGCTGCTGATGCTTGCCAAAAAGCTTTTGTTACCAACCGGGTCGGCGACTTCGGCCTGCTGTTGGGCATGCTGGCGCTCTACTGGTGCACCGGCAGCTTTGAGTTCGACATCATGGGCGATCGGCTAACAAACCTAGTTGAATCGGGAGCCTTGAGTGCCGGGTTTGCCACATTGTTCGCCGTGTTGGTCTTCCTCGGTCCCGTTGCCAAGTCAGCGCAGTTCCCCCTTCACGTTTGGCTGCCCGATGCAATGGAAGGACCCACCCCCATTTCGGCGCTGATTCACGCCGCAACAATGGTGGCAGCGGGCGTATTCCTCATTGCACGGATGTTCCCCGTTTTCGAGGACCTGCCTGGCGTGATGAACATCATTGCCTGGACCGGAGCCCTAACAGCGTTTATGGGGGCAACGATCGCCATCACCCAAAACGACATCAAAAAGGGACTGGCATATTCCACCATTTCCCAGCTGGGTTACATGGTCATGGCCATGGGCGTTGGAGCCTACGGTGCCGGCTTGTTCCATCTAATGACCCACGCCTACTTCAAGGCAATGCTGTTCCTGGGCTCCGGCTCGGTAATCCATGGCATGGAAGAAGTAGTTGGTCACACCCCGGTTTTGGCGCAGGATATGCGGCTGATGGGCGGTCTGCGGAAGTATATGCCCATCACCTCCACCACCTTCTTGATTGGAACCCTGGCAATTTGTGGTATTCCTCCCTTCGCTGGTTTCTGGTCCAAGGACGAGATTTTGGCTCAGTCTTTCGAAGCAAACCCTGCTCTGTGGTTTGTGGGCTGGTTAACTGCTGGAATTACGGCATTCTATATGTTCCGCATGTATTTCTCCACCTTTGAAGGGGAGTTTCGCGGAACCGATGCCACCATTCGTGAGCAGCTTTTGGCGGCGGCTGAAGTCCCCACAACCGAGGTTCCGGCCTTTGGTCCCGGTGCGATGGATCCCCACGAGTTGGAGCATGGTCATGACGATCATCACCACAGCAGTGAGCCCCACGAATCGCCGTTGACGATGACCTTCCCGCTGATGGCGCTGGCGTTCCCCTCGATGCTGATTGGTTTGGTTGGGACTCCCTTCAACAATATCTTCGAGGAGTTTGTTCATGCTCCCGGCGAGGTAGTTGAGGCCGCTGAGCACGGCTTTGACTGGGCTGAGTTCCTGATTATGGGCGGCAGTTCCGTTGGGATTGGCTTGATTGGAATCTCTCTGGCGATTTTGATGTATCTCCAGCGCAAGATTGATCCGGGCGTGATTGTCAATAAAATTAAGAAGCTGTACGACTTCTCCTTGAATAAGTGGTACTTCGACGATATTTACGACACCGCCTTTGTCCAGGGCAGCCGCCGTTTGGCGCGTCAGGTGATGGAAGTTGACTTCCGCATTGTGGACGGAGCCGTTAACTTTACCGGCTTTGCGACGCTGCTGTCGGGCGAGAGCTTGAAGTACTTTGAAAACGGTCGTGCTCAGTTCTATGCGCTCATCGTTTTCGGTGCCGTCCTTGGTTTCGTCGTAGTTTCTGGCTTGACTGGCTAGGTCACAGTAAGAGCTGAAAATTACGCCAATACTTACGCTTACGGCCAATATGTGAAAAAGGCGCTCCCAGTTTCGACCGGGAGCGCCTTTTCTATCCAGCTTCTTTTGTGGAGAACTGATTCTGTGGAGGACAGTTATGCGCCGGCGGGCATTGCTGTTTTTCCGTAGGCTTGCCAGGCAAGATCCACTAGGGCGTTAGCGATCGCCGCCGCCACAACCGCACTGCCTTTACGCCCTTTGATGCTGATGTGGGGAACCTTACTTTGAGCGAGGCGGACCTTCGTCAGTTCTACATTGCCAAAGCCAGAGGGGGTGGCAATTATCAGCGCCGGAGTAATCTCGCCAGCCTCGACTAGGTCAAGGAGCTGCTCTAGGGCGCTTTGGCTTTGACCAATGATAAAAATCCCCTCGGGATAACGCCCCGCCAGGGTTTGAATACCCCACGCGGCCTGACTTTTACCGGTTTGCGGGCGGGTGATGGTTTCCATGCCGCAATACACCGGATTGGCGAAGGTGGTTTGCAGGGCTGGGACGATGCCCACCTGGACCATGGGAACGTCAACTATCAGGGTGGAGCGGGAGGCTAGGGCGGTGGCTCCAGAGGAGAGCGCCTCCTCTGAAAATTCGATCAGAGTGCGGTACTCAAAGTCTGCGGTGGAATAAATAACGCGTCGGACGATTTCGTACTCAGCCGGAGCGAAGGGATGGGTTCCCATTTCTGCATCGATTGTGGCTAAGCTTTCAGCGTCAGTTTGATGCCATTCCATAGCTTTTTTTGGATCTACGAGGAGTGAATTAGCGTATGCCTTGGGCTTGAAAACCTTGGGGCTAAACAGCCGTTTTAAGGCAGGATGCACGTACTGATCATGGTGTAATCGGGCACGCAGGTCAATGTTTGAAATTACTGGAGGTGCTGTTCGGAAGATTGGCTACAGTAATTTTGCCCTCTCTACATAGGGTATACGACACCTAGGTGGTCTTCCCCTCACTGTGACATTTCTATCAACTTTAAGATTACCTACTATTGGCGATCGCCCAAGCCATTTTGTAATCCCTTATGGGGCGGTTGATTGCACGCCCTAGGCGCTTTCGGGGCTGCTTAAAAATTGGTCCAGCAATTTGTTAAGAGTCCAGGAGACAACGGCGAGAATTAGGGCGCCGATAGTTGCGGCGACTGGTCCCCGCACTTGGAAGCCTTCGGGGCCGAGGTAGTCAACGAGCATTAGGCAGATGCCGTTGAGAACGAGGGAAAAGAGCCCGAGGGTCAGAATGTTTAGGGGAAGGGTCAGCCAAAACAAAATTGGGCGGACCACGGCGTTGACAATCCCTAGCAGCAGGGCTGTGATGATGGCGGCGGCGATGCCGTTGAGGACGATGCCTTTGACCAGGAAGGCGGTGATGGCGAGGGCGATCGCACTGACCATCCAGGTGATAAAAAAGCGTTTCATGATTTTGCTGGGGAAATTTGACGGCGGTTGGGGTGACTTATCTCCTAATCCTAGCCAGAACCTTGGTGCGCTTTGATTGCAGACTGGGCGGAATATTGAGCGCGATATTGAACACAATCCTCGATATGCTTTTAGAAATTATTTATTTAGCGGCTGTCACGGTGGAGTTTGATGGCGCGGGGGAAGCTGCGGTGATTAAGTTTGGGCGCGATATTGTGCAGAGTGGTATTCAGAGTCGAGCGATGGTCTATTTCGAAGGCGTTGCTCGCTGGTGCTGTCTTGTCGTACTGAGCGTGGGGATGATTTTTGGGGCAGGGCAGGCGGCGATCGCCCAGAAGGAATATCCGCCGCCGTTGTCTTTTAGTAATGCAGAGCTGAGCAACCGGGATTTTTCTGGGCAGTGGCTGCGGGGTTCAGAGCTGTCGAACGCGAACTTAACCGGCGCGAATTTTTCCGATGCCCATATTGAAGGGGCGGCGATGAGTGGATCTACGCTGACGGATACGGATCTGTCGG
>JBCCTE010000410.1:0-3586 GCA_039198915.1 Cyanobacteria bacterium P01_D01_bin.73
TATGAGCTGGGGGAGTTGCAGGGTACGGTGGAGGATTTTAATCAGGCCATCCGGCTCCATCCGTCCCATGCCCTGGTGTATTACGATCGCGGGGTTGCTCGGCTGCGTCAGGGCGATCGCGCCGGTGGACTGTCGGACCTGCGGGAGTCCGCCAAACTGTGTTTGGACCAGGGACGGCTGGGATGTTATCGAGATGCTCAGTATCAAATCCAACAACTTGAAGCGGGTCGCTCTGATGTGCAGCCGCTTCTGTCCGATGCCGATGAGCGGGATATTCCCTTGTCAGAGGAAGAGATCTTGGAAGAAGAAATCGTTGACGAGGAGCCCGTTGACGACGCTGAAGCTAGTCAGTAAGGCTAGAATTTACATCAGACATAATGGCTGCCAAATGCCCGTGACCGTTGCGGTTACTATAGCCGCAGTATCCATCTTGCAATGTTTATTTTGGGCTTGCAATGTTTATTTTGGGGATCACCCTGGCAAGGCTATGATCTCGTAACATTGTAGAGACCGGAATAAAAATTGGATTTAGGACTTACGCCGAGTCCACACTGATTAAAGACCGATCCTGTTGGCGCCAACCTTACGAGTAAGTTCAGGTATAAACTAATTCTCGCTATAAACTCCCTCCATCTTTAGATTCACAGGGCTTCTGAGTGATTGGGCAACTGCTAGACAAGCGCTACCGCATCCTCCAAGTATTGGGGGCCGGTGCCTTTGGAAAAACCTATTTGGCTGCGGATTTGCGGCGACCAGGCTATCCCCAATGTGTGGTGAAGCAGCTTCGTCTGTTGCGCCCTAATCCCACCGCCGTTAAAAATGCCCACCGCCTGTTTCAGCGGGAAGCGGAAATGTTGGAAAAGCTGGGAACCCATTCCCAGGTGCCGCGCCTGCTGGCTTACTTTGAAGAGGGTAAGCAGTTTTATCTGGTCAAAGAATTTACGCCGGGACATCCGTTGTCGAAGGAAATGCCCCCCGGCGAGCCCCTGCCGGAGCATCGGGTCATTGGCATTTTGGTGGAAATTTTGGAGGTGTTGACCTTTGTCCATGGGCAAAACGCTATCCACCGCGATATTAAGCCTGCCAATTTAATTCGCCGTAATTCTGACGGCAAGCTGGTGCTGATCGATTTTGGGTCAGTTAAAGAAATTATTCAGCAGCAGGATGGGGAAGCGGCGGCTCGCACCATCGCTGCGGGAACGCCAGCCTATATGCCCATTGAGCAATTCTACGGAACGCCACGCCTCAATAGCGATATTTTTGCGGTGGGAATGATTGCGATCCAAGCCTTGGGGGGGCTGTCGTCGGAGCAGCTGCAAAAGTTGCGAGGTGATCGGGATGGACAACTTGGAAAGTTGGAGTGGCGCTCGGCGGCAAACACCTCGCCGGGGTTGGCGGCCATTATCGACAGGATGGTGCACCATTCCCACACTCAGCGTTATCAGTCCGCCAACGACGCCTTGATCGACCTGTATGAGTTTGCCAATATTCCCATTGAGGACACGGCGCTGCTGTCGGGGGGCATGTCGGGCAGCTTGTCTGCAGGGCGCTCCTTCGGGCGATCGCAGGCGACCCAGCACCAAGAGCCCCACGCTTCCTGGCGACAAATTTGGCGATGGCGGTGGTTTCCGGTGGCGATGGGGGCGGGAGCGTTGGTGGTGGGAGCTATTGCTTGGCAACTGCAAGTTCCCCAGCGATGGATGGCGGCCTATTACCGCGGTCAAGGGGAGGCGATTTTAGAGCCAATCCGCCCGGAGCGCTTCAATAAAACCCTGTCGGCGACGGGCTTAAATAAACTGTCGCGGCAGTTGGCGGCGGATAAGGCGGTGCTGGAAAAGCGGGTGACGGATTATTCCCAGGCGATCGAGCATTACACCCAGGCGTTGTCGTGGTCGGCGGATGGGGCGGGCTTTTTCCAGCGGGGAGCGGTCCATTTTTCCCGGCGGGAGTGGCGAGCGGCGGTGACGGATTTGGATAAGGCGCTGCAGTTGCGGGGGGATGACCCGGCGGTGCATTTGTACCTGGGGCAGGTGCGGCGGGTACTGGGCGATCGCGACAGTGCCCTAAAAAGTTTTAACCAGGCGGTGGAGCTGGATCCAACGTTTACGGCGGCGTACCTGGGACGGGGATTTTTGCAGCTGGAGCGGGACCAGCGGGAACGGGCAACGGAGGATTTTAAGCAAACCCTGGAGCAGCAGCCTAACTGGGGAGCCGCGTATCGAGGCTTGTGTCAGGTTCAGACAGAAATGGAGGCGTGGGAGGAGGCGATCGCCCAGTGTAGTCAGGCGATTAAGCTAGATTCTAACGATCCGGTGGCGTACCAGCTGCGGGGGCAGGCAAATTTTCAGGTGAACGAACTACAGGGGGCCCTGAGCGATTTAAATGTGGCGATCGGTTTAGCGCCAGACCAGGCGGCTCCCTATTATTTTCGGGCGATCGCTCGCCAGGCATTAAACGAAATTCCTGGCACCTTGGAAGACCTCAACCAAACCATTTTGCTCGATCCTGATTACGCTTTGGCGTATTACCAGCGAGGACTCCTGCAACAGCGTTTGCAAAACCGCGCCGCCGCCGAGGACGATTTTCGCCAGGCAGCCAAGCTATGTTTAGACCGGGGCGAAGTGCAGTGTTATCGCCGAGCCCAAGCCCAACTGGCGAAGCAATCCCCTGAGCCCGCTGCCCCACAAACCTAGGGATTTTTTACGGGATTTTGCGTAAGATCTTGACGCCCCCGTTTACACGACCTTTTCCCAGCCATGACTGCAAAATCTCCGTTGCCTCCCGGTAAATTTGGGCTGCCCATGGTGGGCGAAACCCTGGCTTTTTTTACCAATCCTCAGTTTTCTAGGGATCGCCACAAGGAATACGGTCCCATCTTTAAAAGCCGCATCTTGAATCAGCCTACGGTGTTTTTCAAAGGACCCGATGCCAATAAATTTTTGTTCGCCCAGGAAAACAGAACCATGGTGGCGAAATGGCCGAAGAGTACGGCAACGTTGCTGGGACCGGCGTCATTGGCCGTAAAAACCGGGCACGGGCATCGCATTCGACGGCGGCTGATGGTGCAGGCGTTTCGACCGCGGGCGTTGGAAAATTACGCTGTTGGTATGGATGAAATTGCGCGGGATTATTGCGATCGCTGGCTGCAGTTAGGAGAATTTGCCTGGTACAGTGAGCTGCGGGATTACACCTTGGATGTGGCGTGTAAGCTGCTAGTGGGATTGGATCAAGGGTCGAAAACGCGATTGGGGACGCTGTATGAAACCTGGGTGGGCGGATTGTTTAGTTTGCCCATTCGGCTGCCGTGGACGGTGTTTGGCAAAGCGTTGAAGGCGCGAGAAGAGTTAATCCAGGAAATTACCGGGATTATTGGCGATCGCCAATCCCAAGCTGTCAACCCAAAAGAAGACGCGCAAGATGCCCTCGGAATGTTACTTCAAGCGGAAGATGAGGAGGGAAATCGGCTGAGCTTAGATGACCTGTGCGACCAGGTGTTGGTGCTGCTGTTTGCGGGGCATGAGACCTTGACTTCGGCGCTGGCATCGTTCTGCTTGCTGGTGGCGCAACATCCTGAAGTGTGGGAAAA
>JBCCTE010000411.1:0-3571 GCA_039198915.1 Cyanobacteria bacterium P01_D01_bin.73
CCATAATCGACCGCTGTCTCAACACCAACCGCTTACAACGCCTACTGTCGCATCCTCTGGAGGGAAACAACCCCATGTCATTTCGACCTCACACTCGCATCCGCCCCATTGCCAAATGTCTATCCATTGGAGCCTTGGTCGTGGGACAACTCAGTCTATCTCTGCTGCCTAGCCAAGCTGGATTTATCGGCGGCGTCGCTGAGTTTGGAGCTAAGCTCAAGTTTCCCCCCACCCAGGATCTAGGCGCTCCTAGCCGCAGCACTGGCGGTGGTACTCGCGGCGGAGAATGCATTGCTGAAGGTGAAGCGGTGCCGATTCAGGCGATCGTTCCTCCGGCGACCCACAATAAGACCAGCGACTCAACTCCAGAAATCGTGGTGTACGTAGGCGACACTTCTGCATCCGACATTGAAGTGCGTATGTTTGATTCAGGGTTCAATTTGGTTGGTCCCGTAGATCCCCATCGCATTAGCCTAGACGGAAGAAAAAGCGGGCTGATGACTGTGTCCTTGCTGCCCGAGGGGGAAGACAATCTTTCCTTGGAGCCGGGTACGTATCGCTGGAGCGTGATGTTGGTCTGCGATGCCAACAGCTCTGACCGTGCAGGGGATCCATTCGACTTCGGTGAGCTTGAGGTGGTCAGCCTTGAGGAAACTGATCAGCAGGAGCTGGCTGGGGTTCAGGGTCTTGCTAAGGCTGAGTTGAGCCTAAACAAGAATTTGGGCTACGACACCCTGGCGATCGCGGCTGGTCTTTACACCAGTGACCCCGACGCCTGGACTGAGCTGATTTCTTCTATCAAATTTGACGACAGCGCCAAAGCCGCCATTACTGAAGCGAGCTTCCTAGATTAGGCGATCGCAGTGTTTGTTCCACTAGAGTCAGGCGCTTTTACGGTCACTAAGCTTAATCGCAACTGGTGCCTCTCTGGTCCTCTACGTCAGTGAAAAGTCAGAAAGTAGCTTGCCTTTTTTGCGGGTAGGCTATTTTTCCAGACTTTTTTTCCAGACTTCCTTCCTACTATTTTTCTCGCGGCAAGGTCTGACACAGAATTTGCAGAGTTGAATTTGTCAGAATGTGGCTAGTAGGCATCACAAATCATTTTCAGAAGCCCTGCCCGGTGCAGCTGGGATTTGTAACCTTCGTTGCGCCAGGCTGCCAAACATTAGCTGATGGCGGCCTTTAAAATTAGTTGTTTCTCTGTTACAGGCATCATGCAAAACTTTGGTGATTTAGCTCAGAAAGCCATGTATCTGGGAATTGGTCTCGCATCCTATGCCGGGGAAAAGGCGAGCGAAACCTTTAACGATATTCGCCGCCAGGCTCAAGAGGTCGCGGACGAGATGGTGGCGCGCGGAGAGGTTTCGGCGGAAGAAGCGAAGAAAATGGTGGAAGACGCCGTACAGCAAGCTCAGCAGGCGATGCCTAATGCTGAATCTGCGGATGCTGATAAGCCTCAACAAAACAACGGTCCCCGTCGTATCAACGTGATTGACATTACCGATGAAGATGAGGCGGATGGTTCAGCGGCAGGTCAAGATGTTCAAACGATGCGAGATCAGGTTCAGGAATTGGAGGAGGAGCTTCGACGTCTGAAGCGCGATCAATAACAAGAACCTTGGCGAGAGTCATAGTTTTATTGCGGGTTGTTTGGCTTCCAGATTATTGGCTAGACCAGCAGGCACAGTTGTTACAGTCAGATGATGACAAGGGATGGCAGGAACGCTGTAGCAGGACGGATTAGGTCCTGTTAGCGGATTCAAGCGGTCAATTCCAAGACTGGGAGGACGTATGGCTGATTGGTTGGCGTGGTGGGAGGAGACGGTGGGGGCGATCGCCGAGGTCGCGGACCAGGTTCAAACCCAAACGGCAGAGTCCGTCGAGCAGTGGTTGTCCCAGTCTTCGACATCGGAGGAAAGCGATCTAGAGCAGTGGGTAGATCAGCTAGACGCAAACTTGGAAAGCTTTAACCAATGGTGGGACCAGAGTGTGCCGCCAATAGGGCAGGAGTTAGATCAGGCGATCACCCAAACCTTTGACGAGTGGGAACACCTACTACAGCCATGGGTATCTCCCCTGCTGGATTGGCATTTGGATCCCCAGGCGATGCAAGTTTTGGAAGAGGCGGAGAATGCTCTAGACGAGGTGGTGTTTGGCTTTCTGGGATCACTGGGAGTGGAGCTGGAATTTGGGGCGGAGGATTGGGACGAAGAGACACTATGGAATGAAATTGCGCCGAAGTCTGAGCCGAGTAACGCTTGGCATCCCGCCTGTAAGAACTGTCAGAATTTTCACGGGCGTAGCTACGATGGCAATCTGCTGATTTGTGCGATGCATCCCTACGGCGTGGAGGGCGATCGCTGCTTCGATTGGAGCGATGCTGAACCTGCGTAACTTTGATAGACACCAAAAAGGAGGGACCCGTGAAGGCACCCTCCTTTTTCTAAACACCGTTTGACGCGCTATTTCGTATCAACCTAGCGGTCTTTAGTCACGGCTGTTAATAGCAATTAGCAGACGCAGAATGAATACGAACAGGTTGATGTAGGTCAAATACATCGACAGGGCTGCTGCCAAGTACTGACGGTCTTCGTAGGTGCGAGGCAGGATAAAGAAGTCCACTACCGCGCCGCCAGCAAAGAGGACAACACCAAAGCCGGAAATGGCAACGTCTAGGAAAGTGGGGGTGTAGATACCGAAGAAGCTCAGTACGAGGGAAATAACCAGCACTGCCACTAGGCCAATCAGGCCCATTTGGAACGTGCGAGTCAGGGCAAATCCGTCCTCTTCAGACAGATTCGAACCAATTTTCTTACCGACAACGAAGGCAATTCCACAGCCCATTGCTGCGACTCCCATGCCGGGCAGACCAACGTTAGGGGTATTGAGGGCGATCGCGACTAGGCCAGTCAAGGTGTAGCCAGAAAGCAAGCTGTAGGTCGCCAATAGCGGCAGCGCCACAGAGTTGTTTGCTTTTTGTGCCACCGATGAGCCAACGAAGAACAAAATCAGCTCGACGATAAATGCCCCAATCATAGTGGGCATAAACAGCTCAGGCTGGCTAGCGAAAACGTTTAATCCCGCGTAGGTGCCGATCGCCGTGAGAACCAGTCCGCCGCCTACATAGGGCAGAGCGTTGGCAATGACGTTGGGCCCAACAAGCGCGTTGCCGCGGGCGTCTTGCATTGCCTTACGAAAGTTACTTGTTGTTGCCATATTTGGAAACGTGATTTTTAGAATGCTTTGTTGATTTCTATTGTGCCTCGAAATCACGGTTAGGGGCACCGGAAACCCGCACCAAAAGGGTTTGGTTTACATTCCCTGGGGCTTTATTCGACTTTGTAACGATGTCTACACAACGTACACGCAAAAAACACTGGCACTGGCGAACCAGACGCGTTGAACATCTTGCGAAACTCTCACCAGTGCATCTTCAGCCACACTTCACCTAGGGCGAAACGATCACTTGATCTCTCATTTGGCTGGGCAGCGTCGGTAAAGTCTGATTGTGCTCAACACGGAATACGTTGGCGTACAGATTGGCTGCAATTTGCTTACCCGTTTGGGTCAG
>JBCCTE010000412.1:0-3562 GCA_039198915.1 Cyanobacteria bacterium P01_D01_bin.73
AAGGAATTTGCATCGCCTCCATCGGTCCCCAAACCTCTCAAACCTGCCAGACTCACCTGCACCGATTCGACCTAGAAGCTAACCCCTACACCCTGGACGGATTGGCGCAAAGCCTGGTTAGCTGGTTCGTTCGCGACGGCATCCCTGGAATATAGACAGACCAAATTACAGACTCAAATAGCGGACTTGAATAATGGATTAAACCGCAGGAAATATTACGAACTTTTGGCGTCACTCTGTAACAAATGACATTTTTGGTCCAGACATTTATGGGATGATAAGCCAGTCCTAAGATTCAAATAATTTTATTAAGAGCATGGCATCCATTCAGTTCATCCTTGGTCGTGACGAGACCGTAATTCCCGATGTCAAGCTGTTTCGTTCCAAGGATGGCAACAGCGGACAAGCCAAGTTCTTCTTTGAGGAAGCCCAGTCTTTGATGGATATGGCGGCTGGTGATGAAATCTTGGGCATGTACTTGATTGACGAAGAGGGCGAAATCACGACCCGTTCAGTCAACGCCAAGTTTATTAACGGTCAGCCTGCTGGATTGGAAGCGATTTGTAACCTGCGATCGCCGGAAGCTTGGGACCGGTTTATGCGGTTTATGGAGCGCTACGCTGAGCAGAACGGTTTGGGCTTTGCCAAGTCCTAGGTTTAAGTCCAGGGCTTGACGATTAGAGGCAGTTGGGGCGCTAGCAGGATTAAGGACAAGGATTGGAGAGATATGACGAGCCAACCTCATCCTGATTCTGCTAGTTCAACGGTGATCGCCCTCAACTGCGCCGTCTTAACCGTTAGCGACACCCGCACCCCAGAAACAGACAAAAGCGGACAGCTTGCCCAGGACCGATTGCAGGCGGCTGGCCACGCGATCGCCCACTACGTAATCCTTCCCGACGAGCCGGACCGTATCGCTTCAACGGTACGCGGCTGGTCGGCTGATCATGGAGTTGATGTTGTTATTTTGAGCGGCGGCACCGGCATTGCACCTCGGGACACGACCTACGAGGCGATCGCCACTCTTTTGCACAAAACCATTCCTGGCTTTGGCGAGCTGTTTCGCAGCCTGAGCTATCAGGAAATTGGCTCGCGGGCAATGACCTCACGGGCGATCGCCGGCATTATCAACCGCACGCTGGTGTTTTCCCTACCCGGCTCCAGCAACGCCGTCCGCCTCGCCCTCGACGCGTTGATATTGCCCGAGCTGCGACACCTGCATCGGCTGCTAAACCCCGAGTCAGATTGATATTGCCCTAGCTGGGGCGGCGGAAAATGACTTCACTGCGGGTGATGGTGACATCGTAGGCACCGAAGAAATTTTGCCCCAGCAGCCCAACTTCCATCGTGGGAGCGATCGCTGCCCGCAAATTCTTCGCCCTCAAATTCCCCACCTGCACCTGATTAAGCCGCGCCACCTGGAACACAACTCCCTGCTCGCTCGGCGTATTGGCACGAACGGACCCCACCGGCTCTAACCCCAGCACATTCGCCATCGCCTGGGTAACCACCGTTGTACTGGCGCCCGTATCCACCATCATGGGAAAGCCCTGACCGTTAATTTGCACCACGATGATAGGAATGCCGCTGAAACGCTTGCGGATTGGCACCTTGGTGACAGCGGCGGTGCTTTGGGTGGCCGGTGCTGGCGCTCCGGAAGCCTGGGGTATGGACACTCGTTGGGGCGTTGCCGGAACCGCAGCGGCGGCACGGGGGGCTGGGGTTCCGCGGGCGGCGGATGCCGTTTGTGCCGGAGCTTGCTGAATGCGGATGGGCTTGGGAGCCTGGGGAATTTGGGCCGCCCGCTGCTGAGCGTAGGCAAGATTCTTGCTGTACTCGGCGATTTTTTTCGCAGCCCGCGTATCGGTGTCCTCAATAGTTTTCAGCAGGTTAATCGCCTCCTGCCAGCGGGACACAACAAATTCCCAGTCAGACATTGCCCGAGCAGACTGAGAGAGTTTTGCCGCGCTGTAGGCTTTGTTGAGGGCGAATTTGTAGGTGTCCCCGGTTTCGTTGCCGACGTTGGGCAGGGCTTGGGATTTGGCGGGTGGTGTCTTTGGAGATGGCGCTTTGGTGGCAGGTTTTTCGCGGGTAGATTTTTGAGCGGGGGGGCTGGCGATCGCCTCCGACGTTTCCTGCTGCGGGGCAGTTGTTTGCGATGGCGCGTCTGAGGAGTTGGTGAGACTAGGGACACAGCCCGCGATCGCCAACATTAGAACTGCCGCTGGCAATGGCATAGATAAAACGGTGGGCAGTCTCGAGAAATTTCCTCGAACACTTCGCACTGAAGCCTTCCTCTGCTCTGAGATGTCGCGTGCTGAAATATCTCGCAAGAACTGCAACGGAGAAAAAGCCATCGTTTAGCCAAAGCCCTAGGGCGTGAATCGTGGATTGTTACGGGTGTCGGCAAGTTGCCACCCCTACAGCGTAGCCATTTTGTCAGGGTTAGGAGCGCGAGGTTAGCCGGTTCCCATATCCACTTCTGATAGTTGCTCTTATCTGCTCCTATTTGCTTTTGGCTACCGCTGTGGGGCGATCGCTGCCAAGGCAGGTCAAGGGAAGACAACTTATTTCTATTGCAAGGCTATTCAACAGAAGCCATCAATGGTTCTATTAAGTAGAGCTTTTACAGGTAGAGCGTCGCTCAGCCCAGAGCTATTTTGAACATCTTTTAACTTTTCGAGTTTATGTCACCTGCTACTGCTCAACCGGCCCTACTGGTTCTCGCTGACGGCACCGCCTACCAAGGCTATAGCTTTGGTTCGCTAGGCACCACCATTGGTGAAGTGGTGTTTAACACCGGAATGACGGGTTATCAGGAGGTGCTGACCGATCCGAGCTACTGCGGTCAAATTGTTCTGTTTACCTACCCCGAGTTGGGCAACGTCGGAGTAAATCCAGAGGATGAGGAAGCCGATCGCCCCTATGCTTCTGGCGCGATCGCCCGGACCATTGCCCCCCGCCCCAGCAACTGGCGCTCCGCCGAATCCCTCCCCGACTACCTGGAACGCCACGAAATTCCAGGTGTTTTCGGCGTTGATACGAGGGCGATCGTCCGTCATATCCGCTCCCAGGGAGCCATGAACGGCGCTATCTCTACGGAAATCCTCGACCCCGCCGAGCTACTGCAACAGGTTCAAGAAGCGAAGCCGATGGCTGGCCAGAATCTTGCCAAGGCAGTGAGCACCCAAGAAATTTACGAGTGGACGGAGCCGACGCCCGACACCTGGGAGTTTAACCCCGCCACCGAAAATATTCGCGCCAAACTGGGCGATGAAAGCTTGACCGTAGTGGCGATCGACTTCGGCGTTAAGCGCAATATCCTGCGCCGCCTCGCTAGCTTCGGCTGCAAAGTTATCGTTGTCCCCGTCGGCACCAATATGGAAACCATCCTTTCCTACAGTCCCGACGGCATCTTCCTGTCCAATGGTCCTGGTGACCCCGCTGCTGTGACCGAAGGCGTCGAAACGGTTCAAGCTTTGACCCAGCAGGACAGCCCAATTTTTGGCATCTGCATGGGGCATCAGATCCTAGGGCAGGCCCTCGGCGCAGAAACCTTCAA
>JBCCTE010000413.1:0-3561 GCA_039198915.1 Cyanobacteria bacterium P01_D01_bin.73
ATTCCGCTGGCCCACAAGGTTGGCGCAAAGGTATTGCTGGACGCCTGCCAAAGCGTGCCCCATATGCCCATCGACGTGCAGGCGCTGGATTGCGACTGGCTGGTGGCATCGGGCCATAAAATGTGCGGTCCCACGGGCATTGGTTTCCTTTACGCCAACCTTGTGGGCCAGCGGAATCACTTTATCGACAGGAGTTTCGCAGCCCAGAGTGTTGGAGACGTGGACCACGGATACCAGTTTGGTGCGATCGCTCAGCAGCGATTCAAACTGCTCCAGGTTAAATTCCCCGGCCTCCGTCGGCTCCACAAACTTTAGGACTGCCCCAGTGCGCTGAGCCACAAACTGCCAGGGAATCAAATTACTGTGGTGCTCCATCACCGACAGGATAATTTCATCGCCCTCAGTCAGAGCGCTCATGCCCCAGCTATAGGCAACCAGATTAATCGCCTCGCTGGCATTGCGGGTATAGACAATTTCCTGGCGTGAGGAGGCATTGATAAACGCCGCCAGCTTATCCCGCGTAGCTTCGTAGGCATCGGTGGCGCGGTTGCTGAGGGTATGGGCACCGCGATGGACATTGGCGTTGTCCCCCTCGTAGTAGTCCCGCAACGCATTAATAACGGCGGTGGGCTTTTGAGAGGTGGCAGCGTTATCCAGGTAAACCAGCGGATGTCCATTAACTTCTTGGTGAAGTATCGGGAAATCCTGGCGCACCTGAGAAGCAAGGGGTTTGGAAGCGGTTGCAACCATGGCTTTGCAGTTGTTGGAGACTAAGTAAACGTAAACGGGGGGAGGTTATTGGAGTTTTGGGCTCTAGCTATTGGCGCGAATTTGGGCGGCGATCGCAACAGCCAACGGATCACGCAGGGATTGCACAGGCAGGCGCTCTAGAATTTCGCCCACAAATCCATCGAGCAATAGCCGTCGCGCCGCTGTTTCATCCAAACCCCGACTGCGCAGATAGAAGATCTCGTTGTCCTCCAACTGGCTAACGGTGGCACCGTGGGTACATTTCACATCGTCAGCAATAATTTCTAGCTGGGGTTTGGTATCCACCCGCGCCTTCGACGACAGCAGCAAGTTGCGATTTAACTGCGCCGCGTCGGTTTGCTGCGCCTGTTGCCCCACAAAAACGCGACCGTTAAACACCGTATGCCCGCGATCATTAGCAACACACTTGTGCAAATGATCGGCAGTGCCGTGGGGATGTTGCAAGTTCAAGAACGTATGGGTGTCGCTGGTTTGGCGCTCCGTCGCGACGTTTAGCCCATTAAACGCCGTGTGAGTACCCGGTCCCTTCTGGGAAACAGCCACATTGTGGCGAGACACCCGCGCCCCCGCATCCAACGAGGTCAGCGTGTAACGGCTATCTCGGGCTTGGCTCACCGCCGTGTTGCCGATATGGAACGCCGTTGGTGTATCCCGCTGAACCCGAGCGTGGTTAATTTCTGCGTTATCCGCCAGGGAAATTTCCGTTACCCCGTTTACCCAGTAGGGCGCATCAGCGTCACTGGCATTTCCCAAAGCGCGGTGCTCTTCCACCACGGTGCAGCGGCTGTTGCTGCCCACCGTCACCAGACAGCGAGGCTGAGCGATCGCCCCCGCCCCGCTGCTCAAAAACACAACGTGAATCGGCAACTCAATATCCGCATTGCGCCCCACGGAAATCACCGCCACCTCGTTCACCGCCGAAGTATTTAACGCGGTAAACGCCTCAGCGCTGGTTTGAATTTTGCCCAAATTGCTTTCAACGGTGGCGTTCAGCACGCTGTCGTGACCGGCGGACCAGGCGCTGACGGTGACTTTATCTGCCAACTCACCCAACGCACTTAGGTCGGAGAGCTCCGATGAATGGCGACCGTTAACAAACACAATGCGGCTGCCGGGGGCTTCTTTGATCGCCACATCCGCTGTCGTAATACTGGGGGTAGCGATCGCCCCAGCCACGGAAAATTCAATGTCTAGCAGAGGCGATAAATCGGTAAATCGCCAGTCTTCATCACGAGTGGACGGCAGTGCTAATTCCTGGGCGATCGCCGTCGCCTTTGAGCGCACCTCGCCAACCCAACCGGTGGCAGTATCGGAATCCGCCGTCACCGTTTTGAGCAGCTTGCTCCAATAATCAACTCGCTGGGAGTTAACCTTCTTACTGGAATTGCCGCCGGGATTATTACTGCCCGCAGCCTGACTATCAGTGGTTCCCATCATGTACCTCCTAAGCCTCCACCAACGACGGCTCAAGATCATCCACCCAGTCGTAGCCCTTCTCTTCCAGCTCCAGCGCCAGTTCCTTGCCGCCGGTCTTGATAATCCGACCGTCCCGCATCACGTGCACAAAATCGGGAACGATATAGTCCAAAAGCCGTTGATAGTGGGTAATCACTAGCATGGCGTTCTTTTCGGTGGATAGCTGGTTCACGCCGCCTGCCACAATTCGCAGAGCATCAATATCCAAACCGGAATCGGTCTCATCCAAAATTGCTAGGGTCGGCTCCAACAGCGCCATTTGCAGGATTTCGTTGCGCTTTTTCTCACCGCCGGAAAAACCCTGGTTAACGCTGCGCTCTAGAAACGCCGGATCCATTTGCACCACGTCCAGCTTTTCCCGCACCAAATCATCAAAGTCAAAGGGATCCAGTTCCTCTAAACCCTGATGAACTCGCCGAGCGTTGGTGGACTCGCGCAGGAAGTCTAGATTGCTGACCCCAGGAATTTCCACCGGATACTGAAACGCCAGAAAGATGCCTTCGCGCGATCGCTCCTCCGGCTCCAGCTCCAGCAGATCCTTACCCTGAAAATCCACCTCACCGCCGGTCACTTCGTAGGTGGGATGTCCCGCCAACACCTTTGACAGGGTGCTTTTACCGGATCCATTGCGCCCCATAATGGCGTGGATTTCACCGGCTTTAATTTCAATGCCAAACTTTTTCAGAATCTCCTTGCCGTCGATACCAGCCTGGAGATTCTTAACCGATAAAATCGTCGATGCGTTCTCTACAATCATGGCGATCGCCGCTACCTTTTAATCCAATATCAACAGTTCTCCCCCAGCAGAGTTTTTCTAAAAAGGTCTTCTAAGAAAATCTTTCTAAAAAATCGTTCTAACTCCCCTTCTCCTCGGGGAGAAGGGGCTGGGGGATGAGGGCAATCAGTGTTTCTAGCTTGCTCTAGCCGACCGAACCTTCTAGTTTCAGGCTCAATAGCTTATCAGCCTCCGCCGCAAACTCCATCGGCAGCTGATTAAACACGTCCTTACAGAAGCCAGACACCATCATCGAAACGGCATCCTCAGCGGAAATTCCCCGCTGCGCCAAATAGAACAGCTGGTCTTCGCCAATTTTTGACGTAGACGCCTCGTGCTCCACCTGACCCGCTTCGTTCTGAACCTGGATATAGGGGTAGGTATTGGCCATGGCGCGATCCCCAATCAGCATCGAATCACACTGGGAATAATTGCGAGCCCCTTTTGCCTTAGGCGCAATCTTCACCAAACCTCGGTAGCTGTTCTTCGACTGTCCTGCGGAAATACCCTTGGAGATAATCGTGCTGCGGGTATTTTTG